>CAMBQS010000285.1 GCA_945870015.1 Desulfocicer vacuolatum DSM 3385 | reverse complement strand
GATGAAAAAGGGGAGTTTTATCTTAATCCCTACCTTATGCTTTTCAATCCCTTCACGGTTATGGGGAAGACAAAATTCATTATTTATAAACCGGGATATAAAAGTTATCCGGGAATTATGTATCCTATCAGTTATTTTGGGCCATATCCTGAGGATTTTTTTAAGGAAGATATCGGGGAGAAGGGAGAGAAGCGGGTACGGAGAAATTTTTATCCGGTCACATATGGGATTGTTGAGCTTCCAAAGCTGAGGACGAAAGAAGAGAGATTGATGGCAATACCAAGTCGCCCTACAGATATGCGTGCGGATGATTTACCTCTATTATTTAAATCCATCAACGAAGAAAGAAAAAAATTTGGTCTGGACGAGGTTGGATAACAGGAGAAAAGATATGAAAAAAATTTTTTACCAGATAATGATATCATTGTGTTTTATAACTATGGCAAGTGCATTAGAAGTAGAAACCCATGAAACTCTTAATGAATATATCGCTAGACAGAATTTTTCGGTGATCGAGTTTTCATTGGATACATACCTGAAAAGCGAATTGGATCTTGCTCAGGGTAAAGATGAAAAAATTAATCGTTTAGAAGTTTTTAAATGGCTCGGCGAAGGCGGAGAAAAAGAAGACAAACCGGATTTTTCGGCAATTCCCTATCGCCGTTCCTTTAATCATTTTCATGATCCCTTGACTGATGAAGGTTTCCCGAATGGAATCAGTTCTGTTGTTTGGTCCCAGATGCCTGTCAATGGGCAGTTCGATGGATATTATTCATGGCATGATGTGCGATACTATTTTTACAAAGCCTTGACCCTTCCGGGAAAAGAGGGCAGGGATGACAAGTATGCGGATCTGTTCAGGGGGCTTGGCCAGTTGATGCATCTGGTCGAGGATGCTTCTGTTCCGGATCATACAAGAAACGACGCGCATGTTATACCGGGCTGGTTACTGGATTCTTATGAACCTTGGGTAGACAACAATATAGAGAGCGACCCTGTTAGCGGAATATTTAAGATAGATGGTGTAACAATTGACCTGAAAACCAAAAAAACAAACTTTTTTTCACACGCATATCTTCTTGAAACGGAAGGTGGTTTTCCAAACGCAACCAACCCCTTTGCAAACCTTATTGACACAAACGTTTATCAAGGGAATGCAGATTTTAATCCCAGTGTAACTCTGGGCCAGCATGATGGCTTTGCAGGGGTTGGATTAGCGGAATACACAAACGCTAACTTTTTAAGCAGCGACACCATGTTCAGTTCGGATTATCCCTATCCCAGGAAGGAAGATTGCAACGTGTTCGCGGAAGTTCCGGAAGATGATATTCTGGGCGCTGAACGGATATACTTTTCAAGCACCAACGGCCATCCCGGAGAGCAGATAAACCACCTGGCCGTTGCCAGCAAGCTTTATTCCTGGAGGGGCGCCTACTTTCCGGATGAAACAGAACATCAACCCATTGGACTCGATCCTGTCTGTCACAGGGACTATGCAGAAAAACTCATTCCCAAAGCGGTTGGCTATGCAGCAAGCTTTTTGAAGTATTTTTTCCGTGGAGAAATTGATCTGGTGCCCGACAAATCCACAGGCTACGGGTATGTGATTCAAAACAAAACCAATGAAGAAATGGATGGCAATTTTGAGCTGTACTATGACAACCTTGATGATATCCGAAAGCCGGTTCCCATTGAGGTAGAACCCTGGCTCTGGAAAAAAAGAGTTGTGATCCCTGCCAATGGTACCAGCAGCCACATCGACCTGTGGGCAGAGCCGGATGATATCAAGGAGCCGGGGAAATTCATCCTGGTTTTTCGCGGAAAGCTGGGACGGGAGCAGACAGGCGCTGTTGTCGGCAAAGTTTTGGCTATCCCCCGTGTGATCAATATTTCATTGCCGGATACCGGATGTTACGCATTTACGGATAAAGATCCTGGTCTGGACAGTGCGGACCCGCGATATCTGGAAGATCCGTCATCCAGCGGATTTGATAAAATTATCCTGAATGTCGATAACATGGCACCCGAAGGTGAACTGGATAATGGAACCTTGAAACTCATTGTCCGCTATCGGCTTGGCCATGGCGATCAGTTCCAAAATCCTCCTGAAGATACATCGGAAGAGGTATACTATATCGAGAAAGACTATCCCGGCATGGTCTCAATTCCAAGGGGTACTCCGCAAAAAATGGAATTTGACTTGGGAGATACGCCGTTACCACTCTGGGCAACGGATGTGTATATCTATCTGGCCTATCAAGGCAGTTCCGGTTCAGCAGATAATGATGCCTTGTGTTTTGGGTTCAAGGATGTTTCCGAACCCACTGCTTTTGGACTGCTGAATTATGCCCATACCATATGCCTTTATGAGACAATCTATGATGTTAATGATCCGGCGGCAAAAACCATGGGCGATCTGGATGGAGACGGAGTCATTGAAAAAGATGAATGGGATGTATTTCCCCATGATCTGGATGAACTCAAGATCGGCTTTACGACAGACCCTGATGTGTTTTCGATAATACATGAGTTTGATACACTGCGGGCAGGAGACGGGATGAGGGTGTTTGTGATCGGCGATTATCAGGGTGGTTATTATGGGATTAACAGCATCGTAAAACCCGGCGATGATCAGGACCCATTCCATAAATTTATTTTAAATCAGTGGGAAATGATATCTTCCATGCGTTGGACTGAGAATCAATATCAAGTCAATATCGATACCTGTAAAATCAATCCAAATGCATGTGTGGTAAGACAATACCCGACATACAGCACAAGGATGGGAATGAACACGGTGAGACCGGTCATGTTTCTTAACAAGGTTTATCCGGAAGGATCTGCTGTCTGTTCATATTGATTCAATTTTGCAATCAAGATGTCATGATTCGCAGGGGGCATGCCTCTGAGACTTTCATTTGTGTGACCATGTGTGTAGGGGCAGTGCCTTGTGCCTGCCCGATGATAAATACACAAAAAAATAAAGAATCCGGCCTATGTTGACCGGATTCTTTGTTCAGGATGGGTTGAAGAGAATCGGAATAACAATAGCGGTTACGGCAAAAGTTTCCGGATCAGGCTTTCGCATTCCTCCAGTGTCATGATCCTGGGTACAGGATAATCCGGATGGGCCTCGTCCAGCGCTCGTTTGGCGATTAACGGGATATCTTCTTCCTTAAGTTCTTTTATGGAGGTAGGAATTTTCATTTTTTTGTTCATCTCTTTTACTTTTTTAATGAACTTATGGGCTAAATTTTCCTCAGATTCGCCTTCTTTTCCGATTCCACCGGCTATGGCCAGTCTGGCCAGTTTTTTTTCAGCCTCTTTCTGACAGAATTCCAGAACATAAGGTAAAATAATTGCATTGGCCAGACCATGCGGAACACCATACATTCCACCCATATTATGGGCTATGGCATGCACATAGCCAACATATGCCCGGGTAAAAGCTGCGCCACCGTAAAAAGAGGCCAAGGCCATATTGTTGCGGGCTTTGAGATCCGAACCTTTTGTATAGGCTTTTTCAAGGTTTTCAAAAATCAGCCGGGTGGCATTTTCCGCATTTTCATCTGTAAACGCGTTCCCGTTTAATCCAATATAAGCCTCAACAGCATGTGTCAGGGCATCCATACCGGTTGCGGCTGTAATGTGGGGTGGAAGTCCGACCATGAGTTCAGGGTCCAGCACGGCAATTTTGGGGATCAGTTTCAGATCGCTGATGGCAAATTTTTCATGGGTATCCGGATCTGAAATAACAGCCGCGACAGTTGTTTCCGAGCCCGTTCCCGCGGTCGTAGGCACACAGAAAAGAGGCGGGGTTGGCAGGATCACCCTGAAAAGCCCTTTCATTTGCCGGACCGATAAATACGGGTTGGAAAGCCTAGCACCAATGATCTTGGCGCAATCGAGGGAAGAACCGCCTCCAAATCCGATCAGGGAGTCGCATTTTTTCTTTTTATATAATGTCCGGCCATCTTCCACGTTCTTGATGGTGGGATTGGGCTGAACCTTATCATATACAGTATATGCAATGCCATTGTCTGTAAGTGATTCCAACAGACTATCCGCCAGCTTCAATTCCATCAGGACCTTGTCTGTAACCACCATGACATGCTTCAGACCCCTGACCCGGATGTTTTCAGCCAGTTTTCCGACGCTTCCCGGCCCGGTTAACAGTACCGGAATGGGAAAGGGTAGTATGGCAGAGGCAACTTTCATCACCTGATGCTGGGTGCGGTAAAGTTTTTTTTTCAGTGTCCAGAGCATGTTACCTCCTTTTTTTTAGTAGATGTTTATGGCGTATGATTCAATTGAAGATAAGCAGGCCGGTTTCAAAAGTCTGTTGTTGCCATTCCGGTGAAAGCCGGACACACAGTGAAGATAAATGCTATCCGGTATTTTCAATTCTTTTCCGGACACCGGCTTTCGCCTGTGTGACGTTTTGTTAATCGTTTTGAAATTGGCTCACGCTTTTTCTTTTTTGGATTTGAGCCTATGTGAAAGCGGTTTATGTGTCAAGAACTTAGACCATGCAACAGCAATTTCCGATTGTTGAAATCCCATCGGCTTTTGAGGAAATGGGCAGTTTGCAGGCCCTGCGTACATCAATGTCAGGGGGGTTATTAAAAAAGCCCTTAGGGTAAAATCCCTAAGAGCTTGATTTTAATGGCGCGCCCGGAGGGATTCGAACCCCCGGCCTACGGATTCGAAGTCCGGTGCTCTATCCAGCTGAGCTACGGGCGCCTGATGTAGAACCATTTTTCAACAGGAAAGGTTTGAAATGGTTTGTTTGTTATATGGGGTGAGTGACGGGACTTGAACCCGCGGCAACCAGGGCCACAACCTAGTGCTCTGCCAACTGAGCTACACCCACCATAGTAAGGTCATCTGTTTACCAGATTGCCATCTTCATTTCAAGCAGTTTTATGTGGATTTGGATTATTTTCACATTGGATAATGACAGGCAGGTCTTGTTGTTTCGTCGTTGTGTCATGCAGAGATTTTCAGCGGCCTGCCTGATCCGATCCGGAAAAGTTGGTGTTGACCAATTCCGGCA
>CAMBQS010000284.1 GCA_945870015.1 Desulfocicer vacuolatum DSM 3385 | reverse complement strand
TGGATTGTTTGACCTCGCCGATCTCTCCGATTGCTGTTGTGCTTTTTTCCGGATTGGACTCCTCCAGAAACAGATCACCGGCCCAGCTTATCAGGATGCCCTGCATATGGTTCAAGCCAATATGCCCCATGTATCCCAGACCGCCGGCTGTTGCCATCAGGATGCACCAGAGAACAATCGGATATCTTTTGGATCGATACGGAAAAAGAGCCCAGGCAGTTAGAAACAATAAACAAATGTAGAACACCGGCGTCCGTTGATTGGAAGCTGCTGCGGCGATCAGGCAGAGAATAAAATAGGGATAGGAGAAATTGATTGTCGCTGCATCCTGATCCGGATCTGGTTTGCTTTTCCGGGTAAGCATCAGAAATGCCCGGATATCGATTTTCCCTTCCGTACTGTATTCCTGGGCTGCAAGCAGCGGGAGTGTGATCAAAGGAAGCCACTGGATCGTGAGCATGATGATGGCACGCGGATTTGTGAACAAAACATAGACCGCGATACCAAGTAAAATGAGGGTCGAGACATCTGAAATCCTGTAAAAATCGGAAAGAGATAATACCCATCTGGAGTGGATATAACGGGCACTCTCAATAATCAGAACCATGAGAAGAGCAGGGACCAACAAACCGGTTTGCCGGCCCCAGAGAACAAGCGCTGCACCGATGAGGAAAGGAGGTGTTTTCATAGCAGGGCCAGCCCGTTTTCAATGTTGCCGACCTGGACAGCATGAAACTGACGGAGCATATTTTTCATTGGGCCTGGATCTTTCCGGATGATACCTGGATCTTCTTTGGTTACAATGATGACGACCAATGGTAGACCATGAGACAGCAGGGTTTGGATGAAATTTTTTCTTTCCTGATCCCAGTAAAGCAGGATGCAGATACACCCGCTCAGCAAAGCAGCAGATTGCAGAACCATGGATTGAAGCGATTCAATGGTTTTATCACTGCATGTCTGGACGCAGGAAAGAATTTCCATCAGTTTCCCAGTACCGGCCATACCCCTTCCGGAGGAAAAACAATAGGCCTTTGTATTGACAAACATCAGATCCAACAACGATTCCCGGGTTTGCAGCGTGCAGACCATCGATGCGGCAATCGAAACCGCTTCTTCAAAAACATCGCTGTAAAGTTTTTTCTGGAAGGTATCCAGAATCAGGGCATGCCGGATAAAAAACTCATCCTGGTACTCCCGGATAATCAATTGATTGGTTTTGGCCCAGCTTTTCCAGTGAATCTGTTTCATGGGATCGCCGGGACGGTATTGTCTTAAGGATAGAAATTCATTGGAATCACCGACCGATGATGCCATGGAAATTCCACCGGAGTGGTATTTCCTGGTTCCTTCCAGTAAGATTTCCGGAATTTTATAGCGTTTCGGCAATACAAGGATCTTTTGCCGGTTCGGTAGGATATGAAAAGATTTGCAGAGGCCAAGTGGTTCCGGACGGGTAATGGTGATCCCGGTCAGCCGGAGATATCCCCGCTGCCTGGGGATGGTTTTTACGCTTACTTTTCCTTCGGCATTGGGCAGTAGTTCCGGAATCGGGAATTCCTTGATCCGGACTCTGGTATTTTTTTCAATCAGCCACATCCATCTGTGGAAAAGCACCTTCCGATCCCAGATATTCCGCTTTTCTTCATCGGGTTCTCTTGCCTGGAGGAAGGTCTGGAAAGAGGGGCGGGGGTCTTCCGGATTTTCATAACAGAATAATCCTTTCTGTTTTCTGCCGGTCAGGTTGCGAATATGGATATCATAAGTCAGTTGTTCACCAACCGTAGCGAACCTGGGGAGTTTCCGGTCAATCGTCAACTGAATCCGAAAGGAAAGGCTGAGAATCATCGCAAAGATCAGAAGTGGAAGCAGAAATGAAAAAATCTGATAAATCAGGCTCTGACCAGTATCGATTCCAAGTATCGCTGTAATGAAGATCGTGATCAGTATCAATGAACCCGCACTGGTGAACCTTCTTTTCCGCCGGCAGGATGATGAATAAAAAGCACGGTAGCTTTTATACAAAAAGTGTTTCATAGGGTTTGCTGTTTTGCAGTCCCATTGTCTCTGCCCGGACAGGATGTTTTTTTCATGTCGGAACAGGGATGGAGAAGATGATCTCCTCAACGATTTTTTCCGGAGTCTGACCGGAAAACTGCGCCTGTGCATCCATGACAAGCCGGTGTGCAATCACCGGAACCGCAATCTCCTGGATATGATCCGGAGAGACAAAATCATATCCATCAATAAGCGCAAGGGCTTTGACCGCCTTCATCAGGGAAAGGGAGGCCCGCGGGCTGGCTCCCAGTTGAACGCTGGTTTTGTTTCGGGTAGCCTTTACAATTTCAACGATATACTGTTTCAACTCCTCACGGATGAAAATTTTCCGAACCGCGGCTTTTAAGGAAAGCACCTCATCCATCGTACTGACGGCACCAATGTTTTCAATCGGATGCGCCATATTCTGATCGGTCAATATCGCAACTTCTTCTGCTGTATCAACATATCCCAGGCTTAGTTGAAGCGCAAAACGATCCATCTGCGCTTCGGGAAGCGGATAGGTTCCACGGGATTCTATGGGGTTCTGTGTTGCAATCACAAAAAAGAGAGAATCAAAGCTGAAGATTTTCCCGTCAATACTGACCTGCCTCTCCGCCATTGCTTCCAGAAGTGCGGATTGGGTGCGTGGTGAAGCCCGGTTGATTTCGTCTATCAGCAAGATATTGGTGAATATCGGTCCTTTATGAACCCGGAAAATCTTTTCCTTGGGATCGAAAATCGAAACACCGATAATATCCGATGGAAGAAGATCGGGTGTAAACTGAATGCGCTTGAAATCCGTAGCAATGGAGAGCGCCAGTGTTTTGGCCAGTGTGGTTTTCCCGGTTCCGGGAAAATCTTCAAGCAATACATGCCCGCCACTCGCAAATCCGGCCAGCAGCAACCGAATGGCTGTTGACTGCCCTTTTATGACTTTCTGAATATTGCCGGAAATCTTTTGATATGTCTCATATGCTGAAGAGTATTCTGCTGACGCCATTTCACTTTTCATTTGAAATCAATTTTAACTTTTTGAAACCGGTCATGCCATGCGCAGCCGTTACAAAAGGTTTCCGTTTCATCTTCAACAGGAGGAGGTGAATTGGATTCGTTGCTCTCCGCGTCAAAACAGACCTCGCCATCCTCGCAGGTAAAAACATAAACATCAAATTCATCTTCGGGATTCTTGACATAAAATTTTGTGCAACCGCAGGCCGGGCATTTTGAATTTTTCATATATACCTCTTCGTTGATGTTTGATGAATATCGAGTTACAGAAAGATTATAACAAAGATGCGTCTCTTTTTCAACCTTACGGCATAAATGGATAAGCGATAGACAATAATCCTGTCAAAAAAGACTTGACACCCAAAAAAAGTATGAATAAAATGTTTCCAGCATATGATGGAAACAAAAATATTAATAATGGGATGGAGTGGCGTCAGGCAATAGTCAAGTCAGTTTATCCATGCTTGATTGCCATGTAATTGGAACATAACGATTATAAAACAGAGGGGATTAAAATGAGTACACCAGCATTTATTTTTGATGCTATACGAACACCACGCGGTAAAGGTAAAAAAGACGGCTCATTGCATGAGGTAAAACCGGTTGATTTGTTGGCCAGCGTGCTTAAAGCCTTACAAGCCAGATACAGTCTGGATACAGCAAGGATTGACGATCTGATCGTTGGATGCGTTATGCCGGTCGGAGAGCAAGGGTCCAACATCGCCAAAACAGCCGCCATGGTCGCGGGCTGGGATGAGAAAGTACCTGGGCTGCAGATTGAACGATTTTGCGCGTCATCTCTGGATGCTACGGCTATTGCAGCCATGAAAATCATGTCCGGCTGGGAACAGCTTATTGTTGCCGGCGGTGTGGAAAGCATGTCTCATGTTCCGATCGGCGCAAACGGTGGACCATGGGCAGAAGATCCCGCAACCTCGATGATTACCGGATTTGTTCCCCAGGGAATCGGTGCAGACCTGATTGCAACTCTCGAAGGATTCTCCAGAGAGGATGTAGACGCATTTGCCGTCGAATCCCAGAAAAAAGCGGATGCTGCCCGGAAAGCTGGGTATTTCAATAAATCCGTTGTCCCGGTAACAGATGAGAACGGTCTTGTGATTCTTGACCAGGATGAATTTATCCGACCCGGAACCACAGTAGAAGGATTATCCAAGCTCAAACCCGCATTTGAATTCATGGGCAGCATCGGGTTTGATGCCATTGCCATATCCAGATATCCTAATGTGGAAAGAATCAACCACGTACACCACGCTGGAAATTCTTCCGGAATCGTGGATGGTGCCTGTGCATTGCTGCTTGGAAGTGAAAAGATCGGTAGAGAACTGGGACTCACACCCAGAGGGCGCGTTGTTGCTTCTTCCGTCGTCAGCACAGAGCCGACCATTATGTTGACCGGTCCGATAGCCGCCACAAAAAAAGTTTTGGATGTTGCCGGTCTGAGAATCGACCAGATCGATCTGTTTGAGGTCAATGAAGCGTTTGCTGCAGTACCCATCCTTTATCAAAGAGATTTTAATGTGCCGTGGGAAAAAATCAATGTCAATGGTGGTGCCATTGCCATGGGCCATCCTCTGGGAGCAACCGGCGGCATGATTCTCGGAACCGTTCTGGATGAACTGGAACGGCGGGGATTGACGTACGGCCTCTGCACCATGTGTGCCGGTGGCGGTATTGGAATCGCAACAATAGTGGAAAGGCTTTCTTCATACTAAATAATATCAAATCAAAAAAAGGTGAACAAAAATGAGCGGCTTTATATATAAAAAAGATAAAGACAATATCGTTACCATTACCATGGATATGACCGGCCCGGTCAATGCCATGAATGAAGAATTCATCAAGCTGATGGAAGAAACAGTCATCCGGCTGGAATCGGAAAAAAACGACATCGCAGGTGTTATCGTAACCTCTGCCAAAGATACCTTTTTTGCAGGCGGAGACCTGAACCAGTTGGTTCAGATTCAAAAAGGACAGGAACAGGAGTTTTTCAACAGTGCGGAAAAAAACA
>CAMBQS010000283.1 GCA_945870015.1 Desulfocicer vacuolatum DSM 3385 | reverse complement strand
CAGGAAATCAATGCGGCATCCAATGAGCAGAACACCGGTGCGGAACAGATCAATTCAGCCCTGGTGCAGTTGGATCAGGTGATTCAGCAGAACGCTTCCGCTTCAGAAGAGATGTCCGCCACTTCCGAGGAACTGGCTGCCCAGGCCGAACAGCTTCAAAGCACCATTTCATTCTTTAAAATCGGAAATGTGCAGAATGCCGGTACAATGACCCATCAGAAGACCGCCAGCCGATCCGGTGGCAACCGGAAGCAGGTAAAGCTTCTGGATGAAAACATAAAACCGGCCATCAAGGCATACCCGGCTGCAACTGCAGCCAATGGAATTTCACTGAATATGGAGGATGATTCTCCCCATCATGATTCTCTGGATGAAGCATTTGTCAAATATTAAAAGCTCTCCCAAGGTATTATCCCTTCTTATTCCCCCCTTGAGGGGGGATTAAGGGGGGTGTGTGAATGCTGATTATTTCTTAAAAGGCTTCTAATCTGAGGAGGATAACACCCCCCTGGCCCCCCAAGGGGGAATTGACAATATACAACTCCTCAGAAAGAGATACAAATTTACAACTCCTCAGGAGAAATAAAAAATGCGCATCTCCTCTCAAGAAGGAAATAAATATTTGATTCCTTAAATCAACAGCACTGCCCTCAAAGAGGAAATCAATGATTGAACGACAATGCTTCCTGCGCTTGCTTATAACATGATGAACAAATTAAAAGAAAATTTTGAAAAAATACATCTGAATATCGGCGAGGTATACATCACCCAGGAACCTTTGGTTATCTGGACGATCCTTGGTTCCTGCATATCCGTTGTTTTCTATAACAAACGTTTGCAGACCGGAGGTATCTGCCATGCGCAGCTTCCGGAAAAGAGACGCCATCATGAAAGCTGCATGAAAACATGTCCGGTAAAATGTTCCGGAAAGGGTGTGGATTCCGAACGGTTCAAATTTGTGACCTGTTCTACCCAATACATGCTGGAACAATTTAACCTCTTTGGTATTCAGAACGAGGAGATTGAAGTCAAACTTTTCGGTGGAGCAAATGTATTTCAGACCAATGGAAACGTCAAAACCGTAGGATCACAAAACCTTGAAGCTGCAATGAATTTTATTCAAAAGCACGACCTGAATCTGGTCAGCAAGTATATTGGCGGAAAGAGAGGCATCACGATCTATTTTCACTCTCACACCGGTAAGGTGTTTTTAAAAAAACACCTTAACAGCCCGGTCACATAAGTAAAAAAAGCAGCCTTGTTCCGGAATATCAAAAGAATGGATTGGATATGGCAACAGCCGATTACAACCACTATTTTAACCAGCAGCTTTCTTCTCAGGACTTTCAAAAGCTGAGCAGCTTTATCCATACCCGGATCGGCATTAAAATGCCCGAAGCCAAAAAAGGCATGATTGAAGGCCGGCTTCGCAAACGGCTTCGGACACTGAACCTGAAAACGTATCGCGATTACTGCAACTATCTATTCACTTCCGAAGGAATGGAACAGGAACTTCAGAACTTCATTGATGTGATAACAACCAATAAAACCGATTTTTTCCGGGAACCGGATCATTTTGACTTTATGGCTGAAAAAGCTGTTCCTTTTCTTTTGAGTAAAAAGAAAAATGCCCATCAACCCATAGGCATTTGGAGTGCCGCCAGTTCCAGCGGAAACGAGGCCTATACCATAGCTATGGTTCTCAGTGAATATGGAGAAAAAAACCCAGGGTTTGATTTTTCAATCCTTGGAACGGACATTTCATCCGATATGTTACAGGAAGCCAGCCTCGGCATTTATCCTGGTTATGAAATCGATCCGGTGCCGGACCATCTGCGAAAAAAATATCTGTTACGGAGCAAGGATCAAAAAAAAAACCTTGTCCGTATCTGTCCACGGCTGAGAAGCAAGGTTCACTTCCGTCGGTTGAATCTCATGGATCAGGATTATAAACTCCGGCAGCCGATGGATATCATTTTCTGCCGGAATGTCATGATCTACTTTGATAAAAAAACCCAGGAAGGGCTGGTCTCCCGTTTATTTAAATATTTGACGACAGGAGGGTATCTGTTCGTCGGGCACTCTGAAGTACTGCATGATTGCAAATCTGAACTGAAAAACGTTGCACCGGCAGTGTACCAAAAATTAGGATAATGGGAATAAAATGGATAAAATCAAGGTGTTAATTATTGATGATTCTGCCATGGTCCGGCAGACCCTGGAAACAATTCTTTCCTCTGACCGGCAGATCGAAGTGATCGGCACAGCAGCCGATCCCTACATTGCAGCCAAAAAAATGCAGGAGATTGCGCCGGATGTGATTACGCTCGATATTGAGATGCCCCGGATGGATGGAATCACCTTTTTACAGAAAATCATGTCCCAGCATCCGATTCCGGTGGTCATCTGTTCAAGCCTTGCAGAAGAACTATCCCAGACAACGCTTAAGGCACTTGAATTTGGCGCAGTTGAAATTATCCAGAAACCCAAGCTGGGAACCAAAAAATTTTTTGAAGAGTCACAGATCCTGATATGTGACATTGTCAAGGCTGCGGCGGCTGCCACGCCCAAAAGAATCGCCGTACACAGGCCGATTGCCAAAAAACTGACTGCGGATGCGGTTCTATCCATGCCCAAGACCAATGCCATGATTAAAACAACGGAAAAGGTGGTCGCTGTCGGCGCTTCAACAGGAGGCACCGAAGCCCTCCGGGAATTTCTCCAGGTACTGCCACCGGATGCACCGGGTATTGTCATTGTTCAGCACATGCCGGAAAATTTCACCAAAGCGTTTTCAAAACGGCTGGACGGACTCTGCCAGATTTCTGTGAAGGAAGCCTCGGATAACGATACGGTGCTTCGCGGTCAGGCGCTGATCGCACCGGGAAATGATCATCTGCTGCTGAAAAGAAGTGGTGCCCGGTATTATGTGGAGGTAAAAAAAGGACCTCTTGTATCCCGGCATCGTCCCTCGGTCGATGTTCTTTTCCGGTCTGCAGCCCGGTATGCGGGAAGCAATGTAGTCGGTATCATCATGACCGGAATGGGGGATGATGGCGCACGGGGGATGCTTGAAATGAAAGAAGCGGGCGCCTTCAATATTGCACAGGATGAAGCGTCCTGTGTTGTCTTTGGAATGCCGAAAGAGGCGATCAAACTAGGAGGAGTGGATAAAATTCTGCCCCTTGCAAAAATTGCAGGAGAGATGCTGCGGGAATGTTCGAAAAATAATTAGCACCCGGATTTTTAGAATATCGCATCGGGTACGGATGCAAAAAGGAGATATCCATGAAGAAGCTTAAAAAATTTTCCCAGAACCTGAAAATATCCATCAAGATTACTCTTCTGGGCCTTTTCATCACCATGCTGTTTGTCATCACCATCCTTGCATGGGTGGTTCCCAAAGCGGGGGAGGCGCTGATTGAAAAGAAAAAAGAAAAGATCAAAGAGCAGACTGAAATCGCCTGGAGTGTTGCCGGTTATTATCATGGCCTGGTTGAAAGCAACATTCTGTCCAAAGATAAGGCTGTGGAAGAAGCCAAAAATGCAATTCGGGCCATACGATACGGATCGGAAATGAAGGACTACTTCTGGATCAATGACAGCCGCCCTTATATGATTATGCATCCTTTTTCCAAAGACCTGGAGGGAAAGGATTTAAGTGGCAATCGGGATAAACAGGGAAAAGCCCTTTTTGTTGAGATGGTCAACGTCTGTAAGGAGAGCGGACAAGGATATGTCGAATATATGTGGCAATACAAGGACGATGCCACCCGAATTGTACCCAAAATTTCCTATGTCAAAAAATTTGAGGCATGGGACTGGATCATCGGAACAGGCATGTATATCGAGGATGTAAATGAAGAGATTGCCGCCTGGCGAAATACAATTATTGCCGTGATTGCCGTAATCGCCATCCTTGCTGTGATTTTTGCAATGCTGCTCAGCCGTTCCATATCC
This sequence comes from Desulfocicer vacuolatum DSM 3385, assembly GCA_945870015.1. Lineage (GTDB taxonomy): Bacteria > Desulfobacterota > Desulfobacteria > Desulfobacterales > SURF-7 > QZKS01. The sequence continues at coordinate 1,171 of CAMBQS010000283.1, read as the reverse complement.
CACCGGCTTCGGAATACTTCGGAAATGATGGAAGCGATTGCCAATGGCGACCTGAATATTCAGATCAAAAATGATACAACCGATGAAATCGGCCATATGTTGAACTCCTTCCAGAAAGTTGTCGCGATATTGCAGAAAATACTTACCGATATCAGCAGCCTGATTACTACGATAAAGGAAGGTAATCTCAACAGAAGAGGAGATGAGACCTCCTACCAGGGCGGATGGTTAACTTTGGTGCAGGGAATCAACAGCCTTACCAATGTCATGGCTGGACACCTTCGAAATATTCCGTCTCCGGTCATGGTGGTAAGTCCGGAATTTGATATTCTTTTTGTAAATGACTACCTGTTGAATCTGCTTGGAAAGCCCGAAGAGCAGATCCTTGGAACGAAATGCTACCAGCATATAAAAACCGCTGACTGTCAGAATGGCAACTGTTCTTGCAAACAGGCCATTCAGACCGGTCAGAAAACAAAAAGCAGTACCAAAGTGACGATCGGAACTCATGAACTGGAGATCGACTATATCGGTATGCCAGTCAAGGATCAGAACGGCAGGGTTGCTGCTGCATTTGAGTTCATCACAGACCAGACAGAGGTGAGAAAAGCCGCCCGGATCAATGAAAAACAGGCGGAATATCAAAAAGGTGAAGTCAATAAACTCCTTGGCGCGTTGAACCGGATTGCCGGTGGGAATCTGGATGTTTCTCTGGAAGTTGGAGCTTCTGACCCGGATACCCGGAAAATCGCTGAAAATTTCGAGGAAATCAGTTCCAATATCAAATCCATGGTAGAAAAATTAAGCTCTGTGGTTGTCAATGTTATCACCAGTGCGGATAATGTGGCTACCGGAAGCAAAGAGGTCAGCACTACATCCCAGAAGATGTCCCAGGGAGCCACAGAACAGGCGGCATCTGCAGAGCAGGCCTCATCATCCATGGAACAGATGTCTGCAAACATCAAACAGAATGCTGACAATGCGCAGCAAACGGAAAGAATCGCCATCCAGGCATCGGAAGATGCGGAAAAAGGCGGAGAAGCTGTCGCCAAGACGGTGGATGCCATGAAGCAGATTGCGGAAAAAATTTCAATTATTGAAGAAATCGCCCGCCAGACAAACATGCTGGCACTAAATGCAGCGATTGAGGCGGCTAGAGCCGGAGAACATG
>CAMBQS010000282.1 GCA_945870015.1 Desulfocicer vacuolatum DSM 3385 | reverse complement strand
GCTCCGATGCACAGTCCATCCGGTATTTGAGCCGGCATATCCTTCATGCTGTGAACCGCCAGATCCACCTTGCCGGCAAGAAGGGCTTCCTCGATTTCCTTGACAAACAGCCCTTTGCCGCCCACTTTTGCCAGGGGAACATCCAGAATCTTATCCCCTTTGGTTTTGATGACGTCAAGGGATACGGAACAATCCGGATAGATGGCCTGGATGGCGGATTTTACCCAATTGGCCTGCCAGAGTGCCAGCTTGCTGCCCCTTGTTCCAATGGTTACCTGCATGGGATTAATGCCCGCATCCTGAACAACTGGTTGCAGAACAACTGCCGCAGGAGGATGAGGATGCAGAAGATCGGACGGTTTCACCGCCGCTTCCTTTGGTTTTAAATCCGCATGCGGACATCATTCGGCTCACTTTTTTACCCCCGCAGGAAGGGCAGGCTGCTGGTTCGTCCGAACCAAAAACCAGATATTCAAAGACCTGGTCACATTTTTTACATTGATATTCATATATCGGCATAACTTTCCTCTTTTTATCATCTCAGCGAAAGCTGGATTCCGGCTTTCATCAGAATGACGGAATGAAGATTTTATCTTTTTGGCTTCCGGAAAAAAATATATATGGACGAAATGGCACATATATTCAAGTTTTTTTATTTGTCCGATTTACGGCAAGGGTATTTTTAATTTTCCTTAAAATTCTCCCCTTTGAGTTCAAAGTTATTTCTCCCTTCAAGCCCAAAGCGATTCCCCCCTTGAGTCTAAAGGGATTCCCCCCTTGAGCCTAAAGCGATTCCCCCCTTGAGCCTAAAGGGATTCCCCCCTTGAGGGGGGCAGGGGGGTGTATCCGTTATAATAAAAACAACTTACATAACTTAAGCCATGTCACACCCCCCTTAATCCCCCCTCAAGGGGGGAATCAATTGGACCCTCAAATGCCATATGGCACAATTATAGAGGGGGTATTGGACTGTTGTTATCCTCTTGCCCGATTAAGCAAGAATATTTTTCAAGGCATCCACAATGATTGAAAATTCATCATCCTGAACGGTCCGAAGATCCAGAATATACAGATCCTCTTCAATCCGGCCGATAATCGCCGGGTCATGAGCCCGCATGGCTTTTTCAATGCTGTCGGCAGTCATGTCCTGGATCCGGATTCCCACTCCCGCGCTGGGTATGTTCAGAATGGGCAGCGCACCTCCGCCCGTTTTCGAGGATATTGTTTTGAGGCTGAGAACCAGACGGGAATCATGCAGTTCTTCAAGCACTCCGGCAAGCTGGTCTGCTTTTTGACGTACCTGTTCATAAGAATCCGTTATCATGCGTAATGTTGGAATACACTGAACTGCGTTTCTTGGATCACGGTACAGCCTGAGTGTTCCCTCCAGCGCAGCCAGGGTAAGCTTGTCAATCCGGAGAGCCCGGGTCAGAGGATTTTTTCGTATTTTTTCAATGATCTCTTTTTTGCCGACAATGATTCCAGCTTGGGGACCTCCCAGCAGTTTGTCGCCACTGAAGGTTACAATATCCATTCCAGCACGGACAGAATCCTGAACCGTGGGTTCTCTGGTAAGTCCGTATCGTGAAAAATCGATGAATGTGCCGCTGCCCAGATCTTCCATGACCGGAAGGCTATGCTTTTTACCGATTTTTACCATTTCCGGTAAGGAAACATCGGCTGTAAATCCGGTTATGGTATAGTTGCTGGTATGCACCTTGAGTAAAAGCCCTGTATTTTCATTGATTGCTTCTTCATAGTCTCCGGGATGGGTTCTGTTTGTGGTTCCGACCTCTTTCAGGATACAGCCGCTTCTGGCCATGACATCCGGAATGCGGAAAGACCCGCCGATCTCGACAAGCTCACCCCGGGAAACAATGACTTCTTTTCCTTTGGCCATAGTTTCGAGACAGAGAAGAACTGCGGCTGCATTGTTATTGACCACCATTCCGGATTCTGCTCCGCTGATTTCACAGAGAATATTTTCAACAGCACTGTACCGTAGTCCCCGCCGGCCTTTTTCAATATCAAATTCAAGATTGGAATAGTTGGATGCAATTTCAAGTACCTGCTCAATCGCTTCCCTGGCCAGGAGAGAACGCCCAAGGTTTGTATGAACCACAACACCGGTTGCATTGATGGTTCGTCTCAGGTTGGGTTTCATGATCGTAGCAATTTTTTGCCTGATATCGGACATAAGCTGATCAATAGTAAGATCATCGGATAGCCTGGTTTGCAGAATATCGGAACGTTTTTTTTCGATCACAAACCGGATCGCATCCACAAGCACGGATTTCGGAGTGTCTGCATACTCTTGTTCCACTTGAATACACTCCAGTATCCGATCCACACCCGGCAGCTTTCGCAGCAGCTTTTCTTGATTGTTCATCGGTTCCATTGTTTTTTATTGCAATTGTCTTTTTTGATTCAATCTATTTTTTTGCCAGAATTGCGCTTTTGTCTGGTTCGTCTCCCAGCGCATCTAATGGAATTTGGCTGACAATATCAGGAAATTCGGAAATTGAAAGCCCTATTTTTTGAAGGCTGGATTCAAAGTATTCCACACTGGTGGGCACAAGTTCAAGACTGGTATGGAATCGGGACATGATCAGTTCGGTAAGAAAGATGATATGGGACAATCTGGGGCTGGTTCGTGTTTTTTCAGGGGTGTGATGGGAAGAGATACAATCGATCAGGCTTTCCGGAAAAGACCACTGTCTGGCCAGTTTTTTCCCGGCCTCACAGTGATCCATGCCGAATATCTGCTTTTCCACCTCAAGGACATTTGCTTTTGTTTTCTGGATGTTCCGGTAAAACAAAGGAGCTGAAGATGCAAGCGCCTGATCCAGAACAACCATACCGATGTCATGCAATAACCCCGCAGTATAGGCGGTCTGAGGACGGACCTTTCCGCTTTTCCGGGCCAGTTTTTCAGCGATAATCGCACTGGATACAGCATGGTGGTAAAGGCTTCCGTAACAAAGGGCATATCCGCTTCCGGCCTGGCTGAAATAGTTGTTGATCGCTGCCAGAAGAATGGATTTTACCAGAACATCCCGTCCAAGTATGATCAGGGCGTCATCCAGGGTATCAATGGTCGCGCTTCCTTTAAACAAGGCGGAATTACAGATGCGGATCACACTGGCGGTGATAATCTGGTCTTTCCGGATTTCATTGGCAATCTCCTTGAAACTGCTGCCTTCTTCATCCAGCATTCGCATCACTTTTATGGCAGCCTGGGGGATGGGTTTGATGGAAGCAAAAGCCCGGTCCAGTTCTTCACGGGTGGGTGGCTGGATACTGATTTGAGATTCGGAAGAAACCATGCCGATGGGTTTGATATCCGGCGTCCAGGTTTTCATGTTCAGGCTCAGGGTACAGGTAAAAAAACCCCCGGTTTCATTCTGCTCGATCCGGATGTTTTCTTTTTTCAGCAAACGGATGGCTGCATCTGCATTCCGTCCGCCGATGTCAAGTGCAATATCTTGCCTGGTCAGCGGTTCCATCAGCGCTCCGCCGGCAATCCAGGCTTTTAAATTCTCTTTTTTTGCGCCTTGTTTCAAAAGGTTATGGATAAACAGAGGAAGACCGGTTGTAACATATTTTCCCGGGTCACTTGGATATGCCGCGGAAACCGGCTCCGGCAGAAGCAGATGCATCAGTCCTCCGACACCGCTTTCCGGATCAAAAAGGGCAACGCCGACGCAAGTGCCCAGAAATGCCTCCACAGTCATGTCGGTTGTTGCATGAATCATATAATTTCCCGTGGCAACATGGTAGATCCGGTTGTATGTCATCGCAGCCTCCGTTTGAAAAGGGAACAGGTTAAATGGTTTTCAGATCGCTATGATACGGGAACCTTGAACAAGGGTTATAAATGCTGGACAGAATTTTCTTTGCTGATTCGGAGTTTTTGCATCTTTTCTTTCAGCTCATTCAGTTCTTCAATTGCTTTTCTGTTTTTAGTGATGTTGAATCCGGATTCGGAAAGATCCTCGGAAGCGGCGATCAGGGTTCGATAGCATTCACTCCCTTCGCAGAACAGGCATACGGCAAGATCATTTTTGTCCGTATTGATAAAATCATCATCCCGCACCGGAAAACTGGGTTGACTCCCCATGGGGTCACTGTGTTTGATCTGCAACAGGTGCCTGTAGTTGGATCGTTCCGTATTCTGGTCTTCGTGATTCGGGAAAAGTTCTTTGATCAGGAAATCAACCGGCCATGGCTTTTTGTTTTGCCGGTTGCAGGTGATCCAATCGCCTGCATTAGAGGAATTTTCAGAAACATATTGCATTTCCAGTCTCAGTTCCATCAGTGTGGTGAGCAGGACAGCCGCATCCCGTGCAAGGCCTTTTGAAATCAGAAGCTCAATAGATACCATGCACTCCTTTAACCGGAACAGAATTTTCAGGGATACGAAATTGGATTGTGTAAGAGGTGTGGATGATGCCTGCTCACCAATGGTGTTGATCAGGTTGGTGATCTCTGTTCGCATTTTCTGCACGATCATCCCGAATGAATATACGGTCTGGTCTTCTATATTTTTGAGATCTTTCCAGTGAACATAACTGAACTGACTGTCTGATTTCACCATGTTGCCATTCCCGGTTGTTGCTGATCCATAGAATTCTTTCCTGTTTTCCGTATAACATATTTTTAGTGGTTTGGCATCAACAAACTCATGATGCTTAAAAAATATGGTTTGACAAAATAGGCGAAATTATATATTTTTATTACATTCAAATGAACGGGAACAGGCTTATATCTTTAACCTGACCCGGCCTTCGGTTTTAGATTAGATCCCCCAAAAAAACCGGTCATAAAAACAACCTCCGGTTTGGTTCCTCCACAGATCATCATGCACAAGATTGTGGGAGGCAAAGATGAAAAGAACCGCTTTATTTTTAATTGGTTTGTTATTCGCCTTCGCGCTTGTCACAGCCTGCCCGGAAAAGAGCGAAAAAGGGCCGTTGAATAAGATTGTTTTGCAGCTCAAGTGGCAGCACCAGGCCCAGTTTGCCGGATTCTATCTGGCGCGGGAGGAAGGCTACTATGCTCAGGAGAATCTGGATGTGCAATTTCTGGAAGGCGGTCAAAGTATTGATATCACCCGTTCCGTCATTGACGGGA
>CAMBQS010000281.1 GCA_945870015.1 Desulfocicer vacuolatum DSM 3385 | reverse complement strand
CGTATTTTCGTAAAAAGTTTTTTTCAATGTCGAGTCCTTGTGCAAGTTTGTATTTGATCAGGGAGAGGGAACCGGTGATTCCGCCAAGGATGTTGTTGAAGTCATGGGCCAGACCGCCGGAGAGGGTTCCAATGGTTTCCATTTTTTGGGCATGCCGGAGTTGCTGCTCCTTTTTTTCAAGTTCGGTGATATCATCCACCCGGATGACGATTCCCTGCACGCAGTTGGCGATGAGGGGAAAGAGGGCAATATTGTGAAAGGCCTCGTTCTCTCCGGACGATATGATTTGCCGATGGAATTCCATGGGCGTCCGGGAACTGTATATTGCATGAATGGAATCGCGGTATTTTCCCATGATCGGCATCACTTCCCAGATCTCCCTGCCGATGGCCTTTATTGGCGGGATTCCGGTTGTGCGGGATGCAGCTTCATTCCATTCCACAATGATTCCTTCATTATTGATCGAGATGAGCATGGATGGCAGAGAATCAATGATGTTCTTCAGATAGATCCGCATCATTGCCATTTGTTCGCGCTCATCTGAGAGACGTTTCTCACTTTCCCTCAAATTTTGGTTTTGGGCCTCGATCCGACGGTAGGACAACGCAAGGTCAATGGACATCTGGTTGAAGGTCGTGGTCAGGTCGCCGATTTCGTCTCTGCTCTGCACTTCAATCTGATCCCCGAGGGCGCCGGTTTTCATGCGCAGCATGGCCTCGCGCAGGAAAGTAATGGGGTGGATGACTACTTTGGAGAGGATGTAATTCAGCAGTACGAGCATGATGACAAGGATGGAGCATAGGAGCCCGCCGAAGATCCAATAGGATAGTTCCTGCTGATGCTGGATTTCGGCCAGAGAATAGTCGATGCGGATGAATCCGATGCGCTCGCTGATGATTTCGAAGGCCTGAATATATATGAGGGTTCTATGGCCGTCGAATCTGCCTTGGTGGATGAATGTGTTTGCCGGAGATTTGGGTATCTCCTCAGGGGTCAGGTCGGACCGGTCCGGATTCTTGCCTTGGACAGCCAGAAGTCTGCCGGCGCTATCATAGACTCCGATGTTCAGGATACCCTCAACCAGGCTCATCTGCGCAAGGCGGATGGCCATGGCCCGCTTGCGGTCTTCGAATATCTCATTGGCGAGGGATTCCTGATCACGTTCCACCATGGCTTTCAGAAGCATTTCGTTCTGCTTTACGGCTAATTCCATGCTACGCTGATGGTAGGGTAACTGGATGACGATGAAGATGACGGCGATCAGGAGGAAAGAGATCAGGATGGCTGCATTGACCTTCTGGCGTAATGTCTGTTTCATAGGTTGAGGGTATCCATTTTTATTTGCTGCTCATATCAGGGTTGAAAAGTCTTGAAATAAACTGTGGCGCCTTTCTCATATTTCAGGATAACGGCTGGCTTACTACGCGGGTTACGGTTTTCATCAAAGGAGATCTCGCCGGTGACTCCTTTAAATCCATTGGTGGCGGCCAGGGCATCCCTGATTTTTGAAGGGTCGATGGAATTCGCCCGTGTAATCGCATGCGCCAGCAGCAAAAATGAATCATACGTCAGGGGAACGGAAAAGGAGAGGATCTTGCCGTAAGCTTTTTCAAAGGTCTCGACAAACCTTCGGCTTGCTTTGTCCGGGCTGTTTTTGTTCCAGTTGGAGCAGGTATAGCTTCCCTCGGCAGCATCGTCGGCATATTGATAAAGGAGTTCTTCGCCCCAGCCGTCACCGCCAAGATACTGAAGCTTGATGCCCAGCTCCCCGGCTGTTTTCATGATCAGTCCTGTGTCCTGGCCGTAGCCCGGAATAAAAACGACCTTGGGGTCGAGCCTTCGCACCTGTTCCAGCAGCTTGCGGAAATCGGTGACACCCTCGAGATACTCTCCTTCCATGAGGATTTCGCCGCCGGTTTTCCGGTATTGGTCAATAAACACCTTGGCAAGGCTAATGCTGTATTTGTTACCGGTATTGGTAAGAACAACCGCGGTTCCGGCATTGAGTTCCCGAATGGCAAAAGCGGCCATGACCATACCCTGGAAATCGTCGATAAAGCATGCCCTGAAAATGTAATCTCCCGTTCGGGTGAGTTCGGGGATGGTGGCGGTAGGAGAAATCATGGGAATATGTGCAGCCTGTAGTACCGGAGCCATGGCCAGGGCATAGGAACTGCGCGATCCGCCGATAACCGCAGTCACTCCTTCTTTTACTGCCTTTTCCGCCGCGGCTCTGGAGCCAAGTGCCGTACTCTGGTTGTCGATTTCGATCAGCTCCACAGTCTTTCCCAGCAGACCGCCTTTTTTATTGATTTCAGCTACTGCGAAATGGAGACCATAGAAAAGAATGGTGTTCGGCACTGCAGCTTCGCCGTTCTTGGCAAAGATGGCTGCCACTTTGATGGTTTCGGCAGCATGGATCAACGGTGGAAACAACACCGGGACTGTCAGCATCAGGCATGCCATAAACAGAAGGAATTGCCTTTTCATTTTCTATCCATTGCCTCCTTTGAAAATCTTATGGATTTATCGTCTTCACGTATCGGGTCGCTCCATTTTCAAACTTCAGGATGACTGCGGATTTGTTGATGGGATTGCGGTTTTCGTCAAAGGTGATTTCGCCGGTTATGCCTGTGAACGCTTTCGTGTCTGCCAGGGCATCCTTGATTTTAGCGGGTTCTATGGATCTCGCCCGCTTCACCGCATCGGCCAAGAGCATGACCGCATCATAGGAAAGGGCAATACCTTGGAACATGTCAGGCCCATATAGATCTTGAGAGGCCTTCACGAACAACCTGCTCTTTTCCCCCGAACTCTGGGTGTGCCAGTGGGCGCAGAAATAGTTACCCTCTATCATCTTTCCGCCATAATCGTACATTTCTCCACCCCACCCATCACCGCCGAGAAATTTGGTTGTGATGCCCATCTTCCTGGCCTGCTTGATGATAAAGCCGGAATCCCTCGGCATGCCTGGCAGAAAGATGACATCCGGATTCAGATGTTGTAACTTTTTCAGCAGCGGGGTGAAATCCGTGGCATCTGCCAGGTAATCGCCTTCCCAGAGGATCTTTCCGCCGCCACGGGTGAATTGCGAGATGAAGAATTTAGCAAGGTCCATGCAGTAGACTTCACCGGTATTGGTAAAGACAACGGCGGTTCGTGCGCGCAGGTCTGTCCTGGCGAAGTCGGCCATCACCGACCCCTGGAAGGTATCGATGAAACATGCCCTGAATATGTAGTTTCCCACCAGGGTTACTTCGGGACTGGTGGAGATGGGAGCGATCATTGGGATACGTGCAGCCTGGAGCACCGGTGCCATGCCCAAGGAAAGTGAACTCCATGAAGATCCGATCACGGCAATAACCCCGTCCTTAATGGCTTGAAGGGCTGCAGTCTTTGATCCCAGCGCAGTGCTTTTGTTGTCGTACTCGATGAGCAGCAGCTGCTTGCCCAGCAGACCGCCCTGACGGTTCAGCTCTTTTACGGCCTGGCGGGTTCCGAGGAGTTCAGGCGAAACCCCCCCTATGGCAGACTGTACTGCCTCTCCTGTCTCGGGGAAGATGGCCGCAATCCTGACCGGCTCGGCCCCGAACACCGGGAATGCGTGCATGAACACAGCTATAAGTAATACGACAGCATTTATTTGGAGTCTCATAATTCCCCCTTTGTTATCTTTTAGGGCCTGATGGTTTTCATGTACGCCGACTTTCCCTTGTCGAACTTGAGGATGACAGCGGACTTGTTAATAGGATTTCGGTTCTTGTCAAAGGTGGTTTAGCCGGTTACACCCTTGAAATTCATAGTGGCTGCCAAGGCATTACGGATTTTTGCCGGATCAAAGGATTTAGCCCGCTTCACCGCATCGGCCAGGAGTATTACTGCATCATGGGTCAGGTATGGTATTTGGTATTAATTATATGTGAAAGTCGCTTGAGTGTCAATAATATTGCTTATGCGTTTTTTTGATGGAGTGATTGACAACGGTTGATAATGTTGTTATTATGTCCAACATGAAAGCCGTTCAACTCATTAATTCGCGTATTATTTATTTTGAATCGGCATTTTCGGAGTTGGTATTGTGGCGGCTTCCAAAACCAATGGATGGGTCTTTACACAATTTCAAGTACAGGCTTGCGTATGTCGTACGTGGCGAATGCGTTTTGCGCTATAATGAAACCGGAAAGGGCGATCACCGGCATTTTTGTGGAAAAGAAAGTGCCTACATGTTTACGACACCGGAACAATTGATCGCTGATTTTCAGAAAGATATTGAGAGGTGGAACCATGAAAACCGTAACTCTTGATGTACGAGATCCTGCTGATTCAATGGCGGATTTTACACGGGCATGGAAAACTGGAGAATCCCAAAAGTCCGCACGCATCTCCTTTGCGTCGCCCGAATTGCTTTGGCGGTTATTAACCGAAAAACGCTGGGAATTGCTTAAGGTTCTTTGCGGGGCAGATCCTGTATCAATTCGCGAAGCAGCGCGGCGTGTTAAACGTGATGTAAAAGCTGTTCACGGCGATGTTACAGCACTTCTAAATGCTGGAATTCTTGTACGCACTGACAATAGACATATCGTTTTTCCCTTCGAAGCCGTTAAAGTGGAGTTCCTATTGCATACGGCATAGCCGAACATCTATATGGCTTTAGCTTGTCAAGGAAAATAAAGGACAGGCTTTTTATGCTTTTTGGCGAACTGATGCTTTGATGGATTGTAATATATCACCCCCTGGAGTCCGATCACGCAGACGCTATCGAATCTTACTCTCCCGGAATCATTTAAAACAGCATCAATTAATTCTTGGCATATGCAGATGCCGTTCTCAAGGAGTGAGTCAAGATGGGGTTTGATTCGAGTCTGATAATCATTAAGATTGATTACCGGGATGCCCTATCATCTCATTCATGAAGTTTAATTTTTTCATTCCTCAATTGCTCTATTAAAAAACGGGGTTCCCGATCCAGGCTTCTGGTCGGCACCTAAATTTCTGTATGTACGATATTTCAATTGAGCCGCAGAAAAGAAATATTTACAGATTAATTTTATTGAGTTATCATTTGTTTATGTCAAAATATCAATATACAGCGTATTTTGAAAATGAGGTTTTACGAAAAAGACCATATTTGCAAAAAGAATGGT
>CAMBQS010000280.1 GCA_945870015.1 Desulfocicer vacuolatum DSM 3385 | reverse complement strand
AAACCAATTATAGCAGCCAATAAAACCGTCGGAAAAATTTGACCCTGCATAACCCCCTGAAAGTTTTTCCATGATGCAACAGCCGTAATCAGCAAAAATCCAATCACGCCCAGAACCCCCTGCTCGAAAAAAAAGTGCAGCATTACATTCTTCGTATGCCAGGCCAGATGTTCAAACTCATTATATGAAAACCAGCGTTGACCCCCTTTTTCATAATCTCCATTACCAACTATGATTTCACCGGATTCGCTGATCAAGGAGATATCATCAATATCAATTTCAGTTCCATCCTTTGAATTGCGGATTAATAAAACCTGGGGCCAGCTTGAATACCAATCAGATTTTTTAATTACATTTTTTTCAATTTCCAATTGATATGATTTCCATTGCCCGCTGTATTCATTATCCAGTTTAACGTTGTAATATTTGCATCCTGCAGCATTCATCAGATTTCTATGGCAGATTCTAAATGATATGACTGAATCCTTTTGCTCTGAACGGGCTTTGAAGGTTAAATCATAGTTTTGATTTTCATCCTCTTTAAGCAGGAGACGCTGCCCGACTTCCATATCTCTTCCGCCTGCGAGCTGGAGATAACCGTTCCCGTATTCTTCTTTATATGAATAGGTGCCAAGTTTCCGGCTATATTCATCTTTTTGAAAAAAATGCCTGGGAAAACTGCCCAATCCCATACCTGTGGCAGTAGTGAGCAGGTCTTTATTCATAACACCCAAAACATTCTGCCAATGGCCCATCCTCCCCGAACCGTCTTCACTCGCCGTGGAAAAACGGACCTGCATCCTGTTACCAAAAACCATGGGAATTGAGACGCTGAAAACTACCACCAAAGGAATAAACACACCTAAAAATTCAATAGTCTTCCCTTTATTTGCGGTTAACCGGCCCAGCCCGGTACAGATGGAAAAAAGTATCCATGATGCAATCGTTGAAATAACAACAGCTTCAAAAACCCCTGTTTCAACCCATTTGCTTGTCATCATGGCCTTAGCCATTAAGACAGAACCAAAACCAAAAACGCCCAACCCACCCAGAATTGATATAAAGCCAGGAAAATGACGCGACAGGATGCCAATCAAAGAACCACCGGCAATTATGAAAATTCCTGAAAACAGAGCTAAAAAACCGCCCCGCTGGTATAAATAGACCAGGATACCGGTGAAGAAAAGAAACATTAAAAACAGAATCACATAGACAATTAATGCATTATGCCGAAATTTTCTATAATTACCGAAAATTATCGAGGACAAGAAAAAAAGAAATGAGACCCCGAAAGCCAGATAGGTTATTCTGGTAAAGGTTGTGGCGATAATATACAAGCCGGAAGCTAAAGCCGCAACAGCCAGGAATCCTTTCAGTAAATGAGTTAGCGACCATACCCTTTCTTTTGAAGCGTCAAGCCAGATAAAATATGCGCCCAGCGGGAACACCCATGATAGAGCAATATATCCATCAATGGCTGTTCCACCGGTATTCATTTCTGAAAATAGAGCCGTTATCCTGTATTCTGATGAAAAATCCAATAAATTGCGAAATAATTCATACCGGTTGGTAGCATGAAGGACATCATTAATAACACCGCGTTCCCAGAATACAATGATACAGACGCCAATGACACCAAACATGAATCCTGTTATTATATATTTACATGCGGCTTCCCTGTTCTGTAAAAAATAATTCATTAAAAACGGCATGAGTAGAACCGCCCACAAAAAACTTCTTCCAATTCTCAGGCTGTTAAAATGGCTTAAATAATTTGATAAATCATTGGGTTGCAGAAAGCTGAAAGGCAAAATCCCTTTAAAAAAGCTGATCATAATTGAGATTAAAAAAAGAATTATGCATATCCAGGACAATTTATCCATACCGCTAAAGGCATTTTTTGAATAATGCCCTTTCCAGACAGACACAGCCACAGTAGCAAGCAAAAACAAATCAAATTCCTCAAATAAAACAATACCGCTCCACGGCGCAAGATTTACAAGAGGCAAAAACGCAGGGATAAAAAACAAGGGGAATAGGGGGAATTGAATAGAAATAATTGAATACAGAATGACTCCTGCGGCCAGATAGATTTTTCCCACAGGATAATAAAGACAGCCTACAATGGCTGTAAAAAATAAAAAAAGGGCAATGACTCCCTTTGTTATTTTTTCAAACCAGTATCTTTCTGGTTTGGGATAATTTATTTTCGGCTGTTTAATGCTTAAAAATCCTCCTGGCATCCATTGGCATCTTAAATAAAAAACTTGATCATGACGAATCTAATGCGGTATATCAAAAGATAAAAATCAAATATGGAGATATTTATGACAAAACTTTGGGGTATCCCTATCAATTTTGAATCCGGAATACAAAGCAGATCTTTTCATGATGACGGTGACACCAGAATTATTGTCAATGGAGACCTTCTCAATATCCAGGATGAATCATCCCTAATCAGTCTATATAAAACCATGGGGCCGGATTTCATCACCCGAATAGACGGCTCTTTTACCATGTCTGTCCAGGACAGAAAGAAACTGATACTGATAAGGGACCGGTGCGGCACAAAACCTTTATTTTATTTGAAAGCAAATAATGACATCGTTTTTTCATCGGATATCAAGGCGATTATCAAGAGTCCATATTATTCGAATAGAAACGTCAATCTCATGTCCTTGAATAATTTTTTATCCTATGGATATATCCCCCATCCGGAAACAATGTTTGAGGGAATCAGGCAGGTCAAGCCCGGACATATGATAATCTGGGAAAACGGCAACCTTGAAGAAAAACCATACTGGAAGTTTAAATATAACCCGGGAACCCACATTAAAACTGAAAAAGAGTACACTGAGACCTTCCTTGAAATACTTGAAGGAGCAGTATCCCGATGCATGGACAAGCATCCGGACGCCGGTGCCTTTTTAAGCGGCGGCCTTGATACAAGCAGTGTGGTGGCAATGATGCACAAATTGACGGAAAAACCGTTTAAAGTATTCACTGCAGGATTCCATGAAAAAAAATACAATGAGATCGAAGATGCAAAAATTTTAAGTGATCACTTAAGTCTTGACCATTATACAACCCTTATCGATTTTACAGATGATTTCCCGGATTTTTTAAAAGAACTGGTTCGACATCATGATGAGCCCTTTGCAGACACCTCTGCCATCCCCTCTTATCATGTCGCCAAACTCGCCAGAGAACATGTCGGCACTGTGTTGACCGGCGACTTTCCAGACCAGTTGATCGGCGGCTCAGGCCACCAGGTAATGGCCATGAGCAAGGAACAGAACGACCCCATATATAAAAGATTGCTAAGAAACAAGGGATTGAACTCCTTTGTTTGTGCTTTGCAGATGCGGGCCGGATCTACCAGTTTCCTTGACAAGCTGAAAAGAGCCTTATACAGAGAGACCTTTTCCCTTGAAGAGCAGCGGGTACTTCTTAATATGCCTGTCCCGCCTCAGCTAAAACAATGCCTATACAGCAAAGACCTGCTGGAAATCAACCGGCGCTATGATCCTTTAAACATTGCCAGGGAAATTTATAAAGAAGTGCCGAATGAATCCCTGCTGAACAAAATTCTTTATTTTGATATTACATCCTATGCCCCGGATGATCTTAAAACCAAAGTGGACAGGATGTGCAGCGCCAATGGTTTGAACGCCATCAGCCCGTTTCATGATCTTGAATTAATTGAATTCATTGCGACAATCCCTGTGGATATGAAAATCAGGGGCAGCAATCGGAAATATATCATGCGTGAAGCCCTGCGACCGTTTCTGCCGGAACATACCCTTAATAAGAAAAAACAGGGTTTTGCCATGCCCATGGCAGAATGGATGGTTCTGAAGATGTCTGATTTTGTTCAGGATCTTCTCTTTGATGCTAAAACACTCAACAGGGGTTATTTCGATAAAGGCTTTTTAAAAACCATGGTCACAAATTACCTGAACCATAAAACCGATTATGCAACCGGGTCGGAAGCAACTATTATCTCACTGATTACCCTGGAACTCTGGCACAGGTTATTTATAGACGGTTAATTGGCTGGTGGATTCATAAGCGCCGATATCTTTTTGATTGTCCTTCGGGCGCAAATAACCTCCCCCATTCGGTTTCGGCATAAATTCGAGCTTCAGTGGAAGACTACTGGTGCCACTGTTCACAAGCGGAGAGGCGACTCCAGGAACAAAGGGAACTCCCTGTAGATTCTTAAACATCGGATTCAATCCACTCTCTCCCAGCCCCCTTGGAGGAATATTAATATTGCTGGAGAACCAGTTGTTTGACCCTGTTATGCTGCCTGTCCCATTCCATAAAACTCCCATTCCAACAAAGGCATTATTCACCAGCCAAAGCCGGCAGTCCAAAAATCGGACCATAAAATAAAGAGCTTCCTGGGATTTTCCTATCACGGTATTGTTAAAAAAAAACAACGTGCCTGCCCTGCTACCTCCGGCATCACCTCCCCAGTGAATCATATTCCGGTTATGAATCTTATCACCCTGAATGATCACATTTCCATAAACATAAGCGTCTGCTTTCCCATAGCCCGCATGGTCGACAAAATCAATCTGGCGGTTCTTCCCACCTTCTATCCAGTTATGGCGAATAACCGTGTTAACTCCCCGGTCTTTGATATTATTCCCGTCTGAATGGGGTTCGCCAAATCTGCAGAATTGGACTCTGGTATCCACTCCGCAAAGATAGACATTATGTTCTAAAAAACTGTTACGATTTTTAAAATTTCCATTATCAAAGATGGTGCAATTATCCAAAACAACGTTAGCAACTTTGGGTGCGTAGCTTGTCTGCACCCCATTACCACATGACTGAATGATACATCCGGAAATGGTAACATGTCTTCCATAGCAGACAAAAATTCCGGAAGCATTATCACCATATTCATAAACTGTTTTATGGTCTACAAATTGTTGTGTATTGTTTGCATTTCTCAAATGTAGATTGTGGATTTCAACAAAATCGCCAGGAGTGTCATCTCCTATTTTTATCAGCCACCTTCCCGATTGATTGGATAAATCATTTTGGGTTTGACCTGCCATTGATCCATCAATCACAGGTAATTTTCCATTTTGGGGAACTCCAATAATTTTAATCGGTTTGTTTTTTGCACCAG
>CAMBQS010000279.1 GCA_945870015.1 Desulfocicer vacuolatum DSM 3385 | reverse complement strand
AAAAAAGGAAAAACTGGATCTGAATATGATTATTGAGGAATATCTTGGATCGCCGGAATCACTGACACTGAAAACAGAGCATTCCCAGGTGAAAATCAGAAAGCAGACCGATACCCGGCGCCTCTTCATTGAAGGGTCTTCGGTCCATTTGATGCAGACGCTTATGAACCTGACCAACAACGCCGTGGAAGCCATAACAGGTGCCGGGGAAGTGTTGATCAACACCCGGACTCAATATATTGACAAACCCCTGGATGGATATGATTCCATCAACGAAGGAGATTATGCGGTTCTCTCGATTTCGGACAATGGCATGGGGATTGCAAAAGAGGATATTGAAAAGATCTTTGAGCCTTTTTACACAAAGAAAAAAATGGGTAAAAGCGGCACCGGTCTGGGTATGTCCGTGGTTTGGGGAACGGTCAGGGATCATAACGGATATATTGTGGTTTCAAGCACGCAGGGTAAGGGAACCGCCGTCAATATTTATTTTCCGGCCTGCCGGCAAGGGATTGAAAAAGCCGGGAATGACCTCCTGGATGAAGATCTCATGGGTCAAGGGCAGTACATTCTGATTGTGGATGATGTTCCGGAACAGCGCGAGATTGCCTCTAACTATCTGAGAAAACTCAATTACAAAGTTCACACATCGGAGAGCGGGGAACAGGCCATAGAACATATTAAATGTAAGGCTGCCGATCTTCTGGTCCTGGATATGATCATGGAGCCGGGGATGGACGGTCTTGAAACCTATATGAAAGTGCTTGAAATCAACCCGAAGCAGCAAGCCGTCATTGTCAGCGGGTTTTCCGAATCCGAGAGGGTCAAAAAAGCCCAGATGCTGGGGGCAGGCGCCTATCTGCGAAAGCCCTATAATTTTGTTAATCTGGGAAGGGTCGTGAAAGATGAATTGAAACGGGCGGGGTAAGCCCTCTTTCAGCCATGGTATGTGCCCGGAATACCCGGAGATATTACGGCAGAATCAGCAATCTTTCACTGTAAAACTTGAGAATATGTTCCAGTTCAACCATGCCTTTGAGGATAAATATTGCAGATAGTTTGAAAATATATCAGAAACATCGTTTTCGGAAAATTTATAAAAGGATAATAACCTTGACCCCAGAGGAGGCATTGTCAACGAAATATATTATATCGTTTAATGTGGGAGAATGGTCAGGAAAGCAGCCTGTAGCTCATATATTTGAATTGATATTGCAAAGCTTAAAATGCATCATATACCATATGTGGGCTTGCTTAAAATTGATTATAACCATTGCTCGTTTTTTTGTTTTTCTCATAAAATTCTTTGCCAATGACTATTCCGAGATATTTTTATCTGAGCTATCAAGAATCTCACGTAATTTTTTGGCAAGATCTTTTATCACAATCGGTTTCATTAAAAGGCCCTTAATCCCAAGATACTTAATCTTTTCATCCGTCATGCTCTCACTAAAACCCGTACAAAGCAAAACGGGAATGTCCGGTCGAATTTTAATCAATTCAACCGCCAGTTTATCACCCGACATTTTTGGCATGGACATATCCGTAATCACCAGATCAAATTTGTCCGGATTGGCCTTGAATACTTCAAGAGCTTCAATACTGCTTGTCCGGGATGTAATATGATACCCGAGACGTTCCAGAATCTGTTTTTCCACTACAATGATGCCTTCTTCATCATCCACCAGAAGGAGTCTTTCCAAACCACCGGGAATCGGTTTGGTTATAATCGGGTCCTGTTCTTCAGAAGCATTCCTGACAATCGGCAGATAAATATGAAATTCTGTTCCCTTTCCCGGTTCACTGTAAACCTGAATTTCCCCATTCATGCGTTTCACTATCCCGTGAACCACGGATAGGCCCATTCCGGTTCCTTTGCCCCTTTCCTTGGTGGTAAAAAATGGATCAAAGATGCGATTCATAACATCCTTGTTTATTCCCACGCCTGTATCGGCAATACTAAGGCAGGCATATAAACCAGGACTCATATCAGGGAATATCAAATCATATTCACCCAATTCGATTTCTTTGAGGTTAACCTTGAGTTCTCCGCCACTCTCCTCCATGGCATGATAGGCATTGGTAGTAAGATTCATTACAATCTGATGGATCTGTGTCGGGTCTGCAACTACAGAGCCGCAGTCGGGTTGGAGATTCTGAGTAATAGAAATGGTGGCGGGGATGGTGGATCGGATCAATTTCATAGCTTCTTTGATGATGGGCTGTATATTCATCAATTCCAGTTCGTTTTTTTCATGGCGTGAAAAAGCAAGGATCTGTTGCACAAGATCCCTGGCTCTCAATGCACCGGTATAAATTTCATTCAGGCTATCTCGTAGCGAGCTGTCTTCAGGGGCATCTTCTAAAAGCATTTCTGCATGACCGACGATTGGAAAAAGAATATTGTTGAAATCATGGGCAATACCACCGGCAAGAGTTCCAATGGATTCCATTTTCTGTGCCTGTTGGAGCTTCATTTCCACCATTTTATATTCGGTGATATCTTGAATTGTCCCTTTCATTTTGACACAGTTGCCATCCTTGTACTCAGGGTGGCCAACAACACGAACAAAGATGGGACGTCCCTTTGCAGTAATGGCCTGCAACTCGTTATCAAACCGCTTACCAGTCTTAATAGATAGTTGATAGGCTTTTTCAAGTATTTCTCGATCCTTTGCCGGATAGTAGGCCAGATGCTTCTCAGGCCCAGGGATAAACCCTTCTGATTCAAGCTCAACAATTTGGTAAGTTGCTTTTGTCCAGATGGCCTCACCTGTAATTAAATCATGTTCCCAACCACCTATCTTCGCTATACGCCCCATCTCGTTAAGCAACTGCTCTCTACTCCGTAGCATCTCCTCTGTCCGCTTTTGTTGGGTGATATCGAAAATGATAAAAGAAAAATATTGGGATTTAATTTTAGAAGTCGAAGCTAACAATGTATGAATACCATCTGGAAATTTGCGTTTGTATTCAAATTGTTCAGATGTACCAGTCAAATCATTCTTGTGACACTCATCAATCCACATACACAGCACTTCTTTAGATACACCCAACTCACTGGCGCGCATACCTTGTAACTCCTTTGGAGATTTTCCGAGATATCGCCCCGCTGATTTATTGAGCCAAATGTATCGGAGATCGTGTTCGTCATCCAACAGTTCAATAATACCCATCAACTCATTTGCGTGATCAGAAAAACTGTTTAAGATGAACTTGCCGTAACCTGATTTATTATCGAGGCTTTGGTACATATCCAACTCAAATTCCATATCCTTAATTTTTTGTGATAATTCATCATAAGTTGGTTTTGTAAACATAAACATACTCTTCTATGTTTCTAACGATTCAAGTTGTGATTCCTTGGATAAAGACATCCTCAATATTTAGCAATTCAAATTGTATCTGTAAGTGGTTATGAAAAAGCATTACATCAAAAATTCGGAGATTGCAAAAAAAATATTAATTTGATCGCATTTCACTCGCGATTATATCTGGTATCATCAGTGACGAGTTATTTTCAAGTATTGGGAGATTATTTCTTTCACCAGTCCGGGCTTTTTAAGATTTGTCCTGATACAAGATATGGTATGAACTGTCTTTTTAGGTTTTAGTGAAAAATTCAAATATATGGTAAAAGACCTCATCAAATTAATCAAGATGACCATTAAAGCATATTGGAGACAAAGCAAAATCTGTTTAAGCCCCCGGAAATAAATTTTTTCAGGATCTGCCGGAATGGTTTTGTTATATTATTGAGGGGAATTTGAAAGAAGGGCTTTGATTAAGATTGTCTGGAAAAATAGTTGAATTTTAGCTAAGCAATCAATGACATAGCTCTTTAGGCCTGCTGAATTTTCTGATCGGGCTTTGCTAACCTGTTTTGCTCTTCGCCCTTAAGTCTCTTTCTGCTCGCGGCAAATTGTTCCGATTAATTCAAACGATTCCTTTGCCAAATCGTTGGACATCTCTTCAATTTCATGGACAGGATGTTCCAACGATTGCAAATATATGAGTGTCTTACCGGTATTTTTTTTCTCAGTATCGAGTTCCTCCAGCTCTTTCTTTAATATCACAAGTGTCTGGACTAACTTTTGTGTACGCTTGATTAGCGGAGGCATAACCTCAATGGCCTCATATTTGCCATTGCATTCCCGGGTACGACGCAATTCCATCCTTGCTGTCTCCAGGTGCATCTGAACAGACATTAAGATGTTATGAGTACTTGACAGTCTTTGAATATGGCCAGAGCGCAACTTGGCAATTTCTCCGTGGCGGCGCTCAATTTGGTTGCGATAGTGCACGAAAAGAAGCAGACAGCTTGTACAAAGAGCTATTAACGAGATTAGTTCTGTCATATTCTATTTTCACCTATCTAACCATAGCATTTTATCAATAGTCCCGTCTTGCAAGAAACGGATCGAGTCCAATCTATATCGTTTGCTTTTAGGTGATGCAAGAAAAATTTTTGAATGATCTTTATGAAAAAAATAATTCAATCAGGAAGGCTCAGCCAAAATGATTTTTATTGGAGATACATTTGACAGGCATTTCTCAATTTTTATAACAACTCGAAAAACCAAAGATACTTGCAAGCAAGGCTAATTATTCGGTCACTCCACCATTTAAAATATATTCCAAACCTATGCTATAATTTCCCCTGCCTGCAAAAAACCATAGCTTGCGGTGTCGGACAACCCTGCCGGAATTCAAATTTTTGATATAAAAATCCCTCTTCAGGATTCCCGGACACCCATTTAAACAATGGGGCAAAGGTGAATCCAAACAGTTTTTTAGCATCCTGGTAATCATTTCATAATAAATACCTGGGATACTGCTCCTGCTGATCCGGAACATCCGGGTGATTGTTTAATATCTTTATCAAATTCAAATGGAGGATGATCATGAAAACAGAATCCGTCATCAAGAGCATGGGCTTCAATACCCAGAAGTATATGAATGAAAGGCAGCTTGATTATTTCAAAAATAAGCTTGTCTGCCGGAAAGGGGAATTGCTGGGAAAGATATCCCGGCACAGGGAAAAGATAAAATCCCTGAAAACCAACCAGGCGGATATTCTGGACAGCAGTATGTATTCAATGGATCTTGAGCAGGAAATCCGAACCTATGAGCGGTACAGCCAGGTTCTCCGGCAGAT
>CAMBQS010000278.1 GCA_945870015.1 Desulfocicer vacuolatum DSM 3385 | reverse complement strand
TGACCTGATTCTATTGATAACCGGAAAAATTATTTTCTCTTTCTCATCCGGATTTATCTGTTTCATTATTCTGAATATTTCTCTGGCGATAGATGAACAGCGGGCAGGTTTCCATATCACAGGAACGATATTGTTTTTCATCTCCTCCGCAGCAGCGATCCCTGCAATAGCGTTGGATGGCCTTCATCCGTTCTTCAGAATTCAGATTTTTTTCCGAACCGCTGCCGGAACGGAAGGCATGTAATTCGCATTCAACTGTCTGACACGATTCAACTTCCTCCCATAAATAATCCGAACACATCTGACAATTTCTTCGAATGGCTCTCCTCGGACTGAGATTAACCGTTTTTTCACCCCGCTTGGTGATTATTTTTTGCTTCATATCCACTCCATGGCAATAATCCGCGTATCATCCATACCCAGAAGCTTTACCTTGATCCGGATAAATTCAAATATGGTCGGCTGATATGGTTTTACCTTCAGGGTCATCCCTGCCTCTCCGGGTGTCCGGCATCCCTTGTGTGTGTTACAATTCCGGCAGCTTGCCACACAATTTTCATAATTCGTTTTTCCCCCTCTTGATCTGGGGATGATATGATCGATGGTCAACTGTTTTTTCTTCAACCCGCAATAGGCGCAGCAGAACCCATCCCTCATCAATGTGTTCTTTTTGCTGAAAGGAACGTGTGAACGATAGATTGTCCGAATCAATCTGGACAGCCGCATCACAGCCGGCAGCTTGATGGTAACCCCTTCAATGCCTTGAATACAACGGTCTGAAAACTGAATCACTTCCACCTTTTTCTTGATCATCAACCGTACCGCTTTTTTCCAGTCCACCGTATTGAGAAAGGAATAATCTGCATTCAGTAAGACACATTGAAGCATACTCGCCTCGACTCATGGTTTGAAAAAATATATTTTATTGCCGGAATTACCCTCAGATAATCTGTTCCTTAAAATGAAATTGTTAATCCATCATTAGTAATTTATCTTCTTTTTTATATCAAAAGATTTAAAATGAAAATAGTTCAAAAAAAATTATTCTTGAACACCTAAACCGCCTGTGCCATAATCCCCCCGAATCTGATCTGTTTTTGGGTTATGGACAATACGATAGACTCTCTGACAAGGCCACCGGATCACGCTTTTCTCTTATCATGAAAAAGAAATAAAAAAAATAAGCGCCGCACTAACATTTTTCTAACAAATTTCGAATATGTATGGATCGACAGCGTTATTTTTTTGGATTATATTATAATCCGGATGGTTAGGTTCTTTTGGATAGTACCGGGCCTTTTTCATCGCTCACGCAAGTTGTTTATGCTCCGGTGTTCAATCTGACCGGCAATACCGCTGTCCATACAGAAAAAAATAAAGAAAGACAGAAGGAAATGTCTTTCCGATCCAATACGGATGTAAACTCAGCCGTCGGCAGGAGGCGATATATGATATCAACATCATGTAATTTCAATGAATTCTTGGATAAAATTACAGACTGTGATTACGCAGACATCATTCTGATAGCCAATGAAGAAGCCACTGCGGCAGAACGCACTTTTTATAAAAAAAAGGCGAAACAGGATCATGAAACCAAGGTTTACGAGGAATATGCCGTTGTCCTGAAAGACTTCATCGGGTTTCTCAGAAACGGCATCAAACCTTCGTCCATTCGGGGATTTGACTTTCAGTATCTTGACACTGTCCGTGACAACTGGAAAAATCTCCAGCAGGAATGTTGAGAGAGCACCGATTGCTTTCACCAGACAATTATAAATTTTATTCAAAATAATTAATAATTTATGTTAACAATTAGTAGGTTTTTGAATGAAAATTATTCTTGAAATCCACTCCGGCATTTATTAGAGTTTTGTTATAATTTTATTTGCTTGCATCAGGGGGAATCGGTTGTTTGTTTCATATTCATCCCCTATTTTTATTCCCCAACGCTTACCGATTCCCGGAAGCGACCAACATTCACTCGGAGGTATACAATGAAATTGTTTACAAAAGGGCTGTCATTACCCGGACTGGCCATTGGCGCTGGTGTTGTTCTGCTGGCTCCTGTAATTCTTCCTGCAATTGGCAATGCTTTAAAACCGCTTCTCAAAACCACAATCAAGGGTGCTATTCTAGCCTATGAGGGAACCAAAGTGACAATCGCTGAAACCAGAGAAGCGCTTGAAGATCTGACTGCTGAAGCCAAAGCTGAAGTGGCCCAGAAAAATGAGATACCAAAAAAAGCAACCAAAAAAAGCTGAGCCTGTAACCGGTCGGCATTGTCTTGTCAGATAGGGGCCTGAAGTGGAAAATCTTCCAGTTGCATATATCAGCCACCAGTCACCGGGAAGGGTGCGGGTGAAAATTGACAGCCAACGGGGCGATGTTGATTATTTTACCGAACTCGAAACCACCTTTCAAACAGAATTCCCTTCCTATTCCATTTCGGCAACCCTCCTGACCGGCAGTCTTCTGATTACCGGAGATGAGGTCAATGCAGAAGCTGTTATTCAATGGGGAGCGGATCATCTTTTTTTTACGATGAAGAAATCAAGCAGCCCCCGAAAACCGCTCTCCCTCAGCATTGCCGACCCCATTGTTTCAGCAAATCAGAAAATCAGACAGTTTTCCGGCGGAGCCATTGATATGCCGGGGATGATCTTTATCTCCGCGCTGATGTTCGGCGTTTATGAAATCATCATCGGCAACTTTCGCAAACCACCATGGTATACGGCTTTCTGGTATGCTTTCGGTATGTATTCAAAATCCTATTTTGATTATAAAAGCGAAAATACAGACGAACCAAAACAGTGATATGATTGATCCGGCATAAACGCCATTTCCGGAAATTATCGCACACAATTTCGTCAGGACACGGATGTAATCTCCGGAAGCTATCCCTTGTCTGCGAATATCCGCTCTTCCCTGGAATTCTGCCTAACGATAATCTAACAATCAGCCTTTATAGAATAAAGAGCCAATTTCAAAACGATGAAAAACCGTCACACCGGCGAAGTCCGGTGTCCAGAAACGAATTGAAAATACTGGATAGCACTTTACTTCTCTGGATTCCGGCCTTCGCCGGAATGACAACAACAGACTTTTGAAATTGGCGCTAAAGAGTATTTCTTATTGTGACCGAAACCAAATTTCAGGTGGAGTATAATGTCAACCGTTGAAGCCATTCATATCGCAGTTGAAGGAAGAGCCCGTTTTAAAGTCCCGGGATTGAGCAATTCAATCCACATGAAACGATTTCTTGAGATCCGGCTGAGTGAACAGAAGGACATTCTGAAAGCATCTGCCAGTGCGATCACCGGCAATCTGCTGATTTCCTACAATTCAGGAAATACACCAAAAACCATTGCCCGGCTGATCGAAACAATCCTTGATGAAACCCGGACCAGCCTGAACCAGATGGCATCGGAAGCGCTGACCGCAGCAGCCTGCCATGCATCCGGACAAAAAAAGGCCCCCCTTGCCATCCCTGCCTCAACAGACCGGACACCGGCTGTTTCAACAGCAGAAAACCGACCGGATCAGGATGAAAAAAGCCCGCCATGGCACCAGCTTCATCGGGAGGAGGTGCTGTCTCAACTCCAATCCGATATCCATCACGGCCTGACCCGGGAAATGGTATTGGATTCTCAAAAACGATACGGAACCAACACCCTGCCCGAACTGGAAAAGAGATCCGGATGGCAGATTTTTTTCAGCCAGTTGAACTCTCTTCCTGTGTATCTGCTGGGTGCGGCTGCCGGTGTGTCCATTCTTTCCGGCGGTATTCTGGACGCAGCCATCATCGGCGGTGTTGTCCTGGCCAACGCGGCCATCGGGTATGTCACGGAAGTCAAGGCTGAAAAAACCATCCATTCACTGAAAAACATGGTACGTCCGCCTGCAGAAGTCATCCGGGAAGGTGAAACAGTCACGGTTTCATCTGAAGATGTTGTCACCGGTGACATTCTGATCCTGAAACCCGGTTTTTATGTTGCCGCAGATTGCCGCATCATCAAGGCCGTCCATCTCAGCATCGATGAATCCATGCTCACCGGCGAAAGCATGCCGGTTTCCAAATCATCCAAGATTTTAAAAGATGCCTACACACCTCTGGCTGACAGAAACAATATGGCGTATATGGGAACACTGGTCACCGGAGGCCAGGGAATTGCTGTTGTAACCGCCATCGGACGGCAGACGGAAATCGGAAAATTACAGGCCCTGATGCAGAATACCGTCACCCCGGAAACACCGATCGAACGGCAACTGGGTCAAATGGGCGACCAGCTCGTGATGATGTGCGGAGCGGTCTGCGGTCTTGTCTTTCTGATCGGGTTTCTGCGCGGACATGGTCTTCTGGAGATGCTGCGCATGTCCATTTCACTGGCAGCAGCCGCGGTGCCGGAAGGATTGCCTGCCGCCGCAACCATCAATTTTGCACTGGGGATCAACCGGATGCGGGGCCACCATGTCCTGATCCGGCATCTCCAGGCGGTCGAGACGCTCGGAGCTGTCCAGACCATATGCCTGGATAAAACAGGCACCATCACCCATAATAAAATGACCGTGCAACGCATATTTGCCGGAAACCGGCATATTGTTTGCGATTCCGATAATGAACGGTTCCTGATGAATGAACAACCAATGAGTCCCCTTGCATCCAAGGATTTGGAATGTCTCATTGCTGCCTGTACTCTCTGTAATGAGTCAAAAATCAACGGCAAAGACCCATCCGGAAAATATAAACTGCTGGGAACCTCCACGGAAAACGCGTTGATTCAGATGGCGATCCACGCCGGTATTGACGTTACTGACTTTCAGAAAACCTATCGCAGAATGAAAATCAATCACCGGGCGGAAAACCGCCTTTTCATGAGTACCCTTCATGCAGGCAAAGACGGACAGCGGATCATTTCGGTCAAAGGAAGTCCTTCAGAGGTTCTTGCGTTATGCGACCGGCTGATGGTGGCAGATCAGATTGTTCCCCTTACTCCGGAAAACAGCCTTGTTATTGAAACCGAAAACGAGCGGATTGCCGGAGATGGGCTGCGTGTGCTGGGCGTTGCATTCCGGCCCCTTGAGAAGGAGGAAGGCCTGTCTGAAACCAATTTGATCTGGCTTGGACTGGTTGGCATGTCTGATCCGATCAGGAGCGGCGTAAAAGAACT
>CAMBQS010000277.1 GCA_945870015.1 Desulfocicer vacuolatum DSM 3385 | reverse complement strand
GATACATCCCGGTAAAAATCGTGGTGAAAATATCGATTCTGCTGCCGTTTTCGATATATCCGGGTTTGATGGAAAAAATTGAGTCAATGTCCGTGTCCGGTGTTGACGGAAAAAGTTCGTTGACGGTGAAAGGATATAAAGTAAAGGTGATGATTCTGCCTGACAGCGACTGGGTGATTTTTTCCATAAGCAGAAACTGCTGGGAGCCTGTGAGTACATACCTTGCTGGACCGGCGTCCGGCTGGTCCACCCTTTCCTGAAGATAGGAAAACAAGGACGGAGCACGCTGAATTTCATCGAGAATGAGATCGCCGGCATGATCATCCAGAAATCCGCGCGGATCATCCATGGCCATATGGCGCAGATCCAGGTTTTCCAAAGACAGGTATGTATGATCCGGGAACAAGTGCCGGACAAGGGTTGTTTTTCCACTCTGTCTCGGCCCATCCAGAGCGATAACGGGATATTCCCGGCTGTACTTGCGAATATGTGTTTCAAGGGTTCTTTGAATCATGTCAGGACAAATCTAAAGTTTAATTTTAGATTTGTCAATCAGAATCTCCATATAATCTTCAAAGATAATCTTTTTCCCTGATAGCCTGTTTCGGTTACAGTTTCGAAAGGTTGTTAACTGGAAAATTGGAAAAAGAGAATTTATACAACAAATTTGACAGTACCTTTGCTCCTTTGATCGTCATAGGGGATGTCTTTGTAAATTTGTAAACAACGTTATTTCCCGTGGGAGAATCCTTTTGTCTTTCAATTTCAAAGTCGCCATCTATTTTCGGACATCCAAGCGAAAAATCTTTAAAGGAAGGCTTACTGGAAATCAACTCTTCATAATCATTTACGGAAACTGCAACCACTGTTTTTTCCCCTCGACGAGTTACATACTGAGGACCTTTCTTTAAGGCATCTGCGACAATTTTGCTGAACCGGGTCTTTACAGCCTGCAATTTCCAAATTGTTTTCATGGTTCCTCCTATGATTGAATACTATGGTCAGCCTTGTAGGTATTCCCCCAGTCCTTCACCCTGCCTCTCATAGAATGAACGACTTTCAGACAAATCATCCAGTGTGGAATAGAGTAGCTTGATCTTCATTCGAATCTTTTCCGGAGATCCTTTTTTGCCTCTTGCCAGTCCACGATTTTTTCTTTTCCCGAACGAAGTCGCAGTTCTGTTTCCTGCAAAGCTTTCTCATGCCACTCAGGAGATTCTATCTGATCCTCTTCATTAGACAGATCTTCCCAAATGGCTTCCATTACCTTCAGTTTTTTTTCTCTGGAAAGCCGCATATTTCAATGGCGTACTGCATAATGTTACATCCTTTTTTTTATGGAAATTCCGAGGATCTTATTCAACTCAGACAAACCATTTCACTCATGTCGAAAGAAAAAATGTTTATCTGTAAACATCTCTACGATTTCCGATTTTTACTACGAGAACATACAGCTCTTCATCTTTGATATCGCAAATAATCCGATAGTCACCCACCCGATAGCGCCATAGCCCGCCGAGCTGACCTGTCAGAGCCTTGCCGTTGTTGCGAGGGTTCTCCAGTACGGCGATGCGTTCATCCATGAAATCTACAATGCGCCGCCTGTTTGTCGATTTTCCTGAGCAGGGTCTTTGCTGTATCGGTGTACTTAATCGTCCAGGCCAAGGTCTTTTCTCACTTCAGCAGTTGAATATACCTTTTCCTGACTTTTACGAACACGCTCCAACACATCTGCGGCAAGGTAATAATCCTCTATTTCTTCAATGCCTCGCTCGATGAGCTCTCGCAAATAAAAAGCCTTGGTGCGCCCTGTCTTGGATGCAAGAAAATCAAGCCGTTTTTCGGTTTCAGGGGCAAGGCGAATCGAAGTAGCCATATCGTAAACCTCCGTTGAATATATGTATTCATTGTATTCCATTCAATTAAAACTGCAACATAAAGGTGAGATATATAGCCGCAAAAATACGGGTGGCCACATGCTATTCGGGTACCCACGAGCAATTCGGGTACCCACAAGGGGCACCCCTACACGATTCGATATATAAACAATTCCATCCGAACCGGGATATAGATCGGGCGACCATTATGAATATCGTATTGACTCCCGCTTGTCCGGCATATATTTTGATAAATAAAATCCATTGCATCAAAAAAAATAACCAGCAAATAACAGGAGGAAGATCATGGCAAACCCGGAAGAGATGTATCAGTGTCAGACTACGAGTTGTGGTTATATCTACAACCCGGATAAAGGCGACCGGAAAGGGAAAATTGAAAAAGGAACAAAGTTTGAGGATTTACCGGATGATTGGAAATGCCCGGTATGCGGAGCCAGCAAAAAAGCATTCAAACCCCTTGCAGGACCCGGTTCCGCAGCCGCGTCCGGCCAATAATTATTTATTTCTCCCATAGATGGCCGACCCATGAACATGCCCTGGGAATAAACCTGAACAATCCGGATATTGATTGGTTTATTTCCAGGGCAATACCGATTATTTCATTTCCGGAAATAATCCGGCGATTCCCTGTTCAGAAGCCTTGCAGATTCCTCTCTCGGTGATAAACCCTGTGATCAGCCTGGCCGGCGTGACATCAAATACCGGATTTCTGCAGGGACTGCCTTCCGGCGGGACCAGGACGTTTGAGATCCTGCCATCATGCAGACCCTGGATATGCCGAACCTCGTCCGGTTCCCGTTCTTCAATTGGAATCTCCTTCAATCCATCCCGTAAGGTCCAGTCAAATGTGCTGGATGGAAGGGCCACGTAAAACGGTATTCCGTTATCCTTTGCAGCCAGTGCTTTTAAATAGGTGCCGATCTTGTTGGCCACATCCCCGGTATAGGTGGTTCGATCCGTTCCCACAATCACAAGATCCACCAGGCCGTGCTGCATGAAATGCCCCCCTGCATTGTCCGTAATCACGGTATGGCTGATCCCGTGTTTTCCCAGCTCCCAGGCCGTCAGCCTGGCACCCTGATTCAGCGGCCGAGTCTCATCCACCCACACATGGATATCCAGCCCGCGATCAAAGGCTGCATACATGGGAGCGGTTGCGGTTCCATAATCCACACACGCCAGCCAGCCGGCATTGCAGTGTGTCAGAATGTTCACGGTTTTCCTGTTTTTCCTGCTGCTGATTTCATCGATAATTGAAAAACCATACTCACCGATCCTTTTACAGTTTTCCACCTCTTCTTCTTCGATTGCGGAAGCTTCATTCCTTGCAGCTTCAATCCGATCCCTTCCGCTTTTGCCCCGGATCGATGCAAAAACCCGGTCCACAGCCCAGGCAAGATTGATGGCTGTCGGCCTTGCTGCTTTTATCCGGTTGCATTCCTTTGCCAGATCATCATCCGATATTGTATTATCCGCAGAAGCAACGGCTGCCAGATATACGCCATAGGCTCCGGTCACTCCGATCAGGGGCGCCCCTCTGACGAACATCTCCCGGATGGCTGTGATCACATGATCCACATTCCGGAGCTCCGCCACCACAAATTCATGCGGCAGCAGTCGCTGGTCAATTACATGGACAACCTGTTCATTCTTATCAAACCATATCGGACGGATATCCATACCGTCTACTTTCATCGTCAAATCCTTTCATAAAATCCGGCATTGCCGGAGTCAGACAACCGTAAAAAACTGTATGATCTTCGCTTGATGGGCCTTCTGATTCCCCCGTTGAAGGGCGCCACTAACTCCACCGTTCAGGGGTACCACGAATTCCCCCTTTGGAATAAAGGGGGGTGTGATACGGCTTGTTTTCCATAAGTAATTTTTATAACAAACAAAACACCCCCCTGCCCCCCTCAAGGGGGGAATATCATTTGGCCTCAAGGGGGGAATATCATTTAGCCTCAAGAGGTGAATATTATTTGACCTCAATGGGGGAATATCATTCGGCCTCAAGGAGAAGAATATCATATTGAATCTGAAGGATGTTAAAAAAAGCAATAATCCCCCGGCAGAACCAGAGATTCATTTTTGTTTTTAATTATCGAATATTATTCTCTCCAGCATCTCCTCCGCATGGTCCATCGTCACCTGGGTGATCTTTTCGCCGCCCAGCATTCTGGCAATCTCTTCCACACGTTTTTTGGGAGAAAGAAGAATTACGCTGGTCTGAGTTCTGCCATCGGATATGGCTTTTGAGATTTTATAATGATGATTCCCGAACTTTGCAATCTGCGGAAGATGGGTAATGCAGATCACCTGATGGGTTTTGGCAAGGGCGGCCAGTTTCCGGCCGACAACCTCTGCCACACCACCTCCGATCCCTGCGTCCACTTCATCAAACACCACTGTCTCAACCGAATCGGTTCTTACCAGAATCGCCTTCAATGCCAGTACAACACGGGACAGCTCTCCACCGGATGCGATATCCGTGAGCGGTTTCATGGACTCCCCGATATTGGGAGAGATCAGAAACCGCGCATTATCAAATCCGGTTTCGAGAAGCAGTTTTCCATCATCCGACAGATATCTTGCGGTTCCTGCTGCGGATGGAACCGTTTCCAGATGAATGTTGAACTCTGTCTGCGGCATCTTTAAATCCGATAACTCTTTTTCGACCTTCTTTGCCAGATCCTGTGCAGCTTGTTTCCGTTTTTTCGAAAGCTGCCGGGCAAGCTCTATGGTTTCCTGATGAAGACGAACCAGTTCCTTTTCGGTTTCCTCCATCTGTTCATCCAGATTGCCGACATTCTGCAACTCTTTTTCCACCAGCCCCAGATGGGCCAGAACAGTTTCGATGGTTCCGCCGTATTTTTTCTTCAACCGGACGATCGCATCCAGCCGATCCTCAACCTGTTCAAGACGGCCGGTATCGGTTTCAATGGTATGGGCATACTGCCGGAGTTCCCCTGTGATATCCTCTAGTCCATAGACGATTTCCCCGATCTTTTTCGATTTTTCCGTCATGCAGGGATCAATGGCACTGATCTGATCCAGTTGTTTTCCGGTTTCAACCAGACGCTCATTCACAGACCCCTGCCCGTCATATAGAATTTCAATAATCTGATACAACGACTTGCAGAGGAGTTCGCTGTTTTTCAGTTTTCTCTTTTCCGTTTCCAGTTGTTCATCTTCACCGGGAAAAAGAGAGGCGTCCTGGATCTCCTTTTTCTGAAAGGCCAGCAATTCAAGATGATCCTGCTGCCTGCTTTTTTGGTTTTTCAACTGCTCCAGCTTCTTGATCAGGGGAAGAATCCG
>CAMBQS010000276.1 GCA_945870015.1 Desulfocicer vacuolatum DSM 3385 | reverse complement strand
GAACATCATGGTAACTGTTGCTGTATTTGTTGCTGCCGGAACTGATATTGATAACATGCGCTCCATTATCCGTGGCATAGATGATTCCTTTTGAAATGGAGGCACCACTGAGAACCGCCTTGCCTTCTGTATTGAGATAACCCGCCCGGATCAGCATCATCTTGCATCTTCCGGTCACACCCGCGATACCGATGGAATTATTCGTGGTTGCCCCGAGTACGCCAAATACCTCATTTCCATGGGATGATTGCGCCATTGTCGGATCATTGTCTTCATCCTGGAAATCGCTGTTCCCGTCATCATAGCCCTCTGACTGATTCACAAAATCCCATCCGATGATATCGTCGATATAACCGTTTTGATCATCATCGATACCATTATCCGGAATTTCTCCGGGGTTTTTCCAGATGTTGTTTTGTAAATCAGAATGGGTGACATCAAAACCCATATCAATGACAGCCACAATAACATTCGGATCTCCGGGTTCAATATCCCATGCCTCAAGCATGTTTATATCTGCCTCACTTGTATTGAGATTATTCAGGCCCCACTGTTGAGAAAAAAGGCTGTCATTCGGGGATCCTTGTGATATTGCCCCAGCCGGGTTCAATACCATGAAAAGACCGGAAAAAATTAAAAGAACCATGAAAATGAGCTGGTTAGACATAATTTTTTACCTTGTGTTACAATAAGTAGTTGTTCTTAATAGTTGAACAGCAAATCAAGAAATCCAGCACCGATGCAGATTAAGAACAGAGGAAATCAGGCGAAGAAAGATGTGTTCATACAATTCAAAAGTTACCGTTTCATAATAAAATAGCAATTTATACGCCAATTATCGTTAAGGGATCGCGTAAAAGTTTTATAAATGTAAATACAGGTGGTTATATAATGAACTTGCACGCCCGGAGCAGGGATTCAATGGGTACGGCGGCTTCAAGTCCTGTTTGGTAAGACATTTTTTCCTTGAATGATGGACGGTTGTATATTCCGACATCCTATTTTTTAGAACCAAAATCTCTGTTTTGATCTATTGTTTTTCGTTCCTTGACGAATGATATTCACAGCGCTATATTTTGCAGGCTGAAAAATGGCAACGGAATATGATTTCTCTTTGAATCAATATCATGGAGCAATTCGGGCAAACGAGGTTACGGCCGTTATTTTAATCATCCGGAGGACAAAATGAACCATCATCACCATCATCATGCGGAAGAAGAGATGCCTTTTATCGAAAAACTGGAGAAATTGCTGCAACACTGGATCAAGCACAATACCGATCATGCAAAAACATACAGGGACTGGAAAGAAAAAGCTGAAAAAGAAAATCTGATTCGGGTGGCGGAAATAATGGAGGAAGCGGCTGTCGTCACAACCCAGCTCAATGAAAAATTGAGACAGGCTATCCGCGAAATTTCATAATTTTGCTTTCCGTTTGTCCGGCTTTGGGGCCAAGATGCTTGAAATGGCAGTGGACAGATCTGCTTCGGTGAATGGTTTATGTAAAATCCGGGTTACACCCAGTTTTTTGATTGTATCATCATTGATCGGTTTGCCGGTGGTTTTTTCAGTCCCGCCTACAAAGTCGCTTTGGGTCGTGATCATAATAATCGGCAATTCCTGCTGACTGTATTTTTTTCGAATCTCTCTTGTCAGTTGCAGGCCATCGATTTCAGGCATATTCAGATCCGTCAGAACAAGATCCGGTTTTTTTTTGCAGATCTCCTGAATGGCTTCTGCTGGAAACTGGAAAATTAAGGGAGTGTATCCCATTTCATAAAGCTTTTTGGCATACAATTTCAGCATCATGATAGAGTCATCAATGGCAACGATTTGTTTGCGTTTTATTTCATTATCCGATGGGGTTGCGGCTTTGATTTTTTGAATCGTTCCGTCGCTGCCCCTGGTCGTTAATATTTTCAGGTAGTGATCCCGGATGGCTGGATTTGCTTTTGTCGCAAGGTAGTCAGCGGCCAGTTCAGGAAAAATATCCCAGTCAGCAAGTTCTTCGAAAACACAATCCGCTTCTGAGTCAATAAGAGCGGCAACAATCTTTTTTGAATCCGGATCGCCGGCTTTAATCAAATTTTTCAGCCCTGCGGTGAGGACATGGGTTAAATTGGCGTCAATGGCTTTGGCAGCCGCCAGACGTACCTGTTCATCCGGATCATTCAGACCATTTGCCAGACTGATCGCTGTTTTTGCGGATTTGATCTGTCCCAGCGCTTCATATGCCCCGAATCGGACATTCGAGTTGGCCGGGTTCTGAAATAGTAGTTTCTGTATGGGAGTTGCCGCTGTTTTGTCACCGATTTTGCCAAGAACCGTCAACGCATGGATCTTTGCATCCTCATTGCTGGATTCAAGATAGTCCACAAGGCCGGGTACAGCTTTCGGGCCTATTCTGGTGAGGCTTTCGATGGTCAGGCTTCTGATGTTTGAAAATTGTGATGTCAGCATTTCACATAATTTTTCAATGGCAAACTTGCTCTGGATATCAGATAGACCATTGATAATTGATATGTCTGTCCGGTTGTCTCCAGTTATCGCTTTTGATAATTGTTCGATGGCTGGGGGGGTTCCGATTTCAGACATGGCGGATATCGCTGCCACTTTAAGAACCGGATCAGCAGAATACAGAAAGGGGATCAATATGGATATACAGTCTTCTGCCCCAATCGCTCCAAGCGTTTTTATCACGTCTTCAAGGATTTTTGGGTCTTGGCTTGATTGCATGATTTCAGACAAGGCCGGTATGGCCTCTCTCATTTTTAGGTCACCGGCAATGTGAAGATAGGTTGTCTGATTCGGGTGTTTGCGTTTGATGTACCGGGCTATTATTGCTGGATTTCCATATGAAATTTCCAGAAGAAGATCATATATTTTCTGGTTGATCTGGTTTTGATTGCTTTTTATTTCACACAGGTAATCCAGAACAGGAAAAGCAATGTCATCATGGGATTTGCTGAGTTCGTATAGCACCCGGTTTTGTGTTTTCGGGTTTACTTCCGCAAAGAATTGCACAAGTGCTTTTGCCTTGATGATATCGGACTGGCGGATACAAAAAATGATTTCCGTAATGAAATCTTTCTCATTGATTGTGGGCATGATGGCCTCTACTTCAATTGATAAAAAACCGCGCGTAAATATTTTTTGGGTTCAAACAGCTTGGTGTCATTTGTGAGCGATTCCGTTGCACCAATTAACAGATATCCATCCGGTTCCAGAACACCGGCTAATTTTTCATATAATCTCGAACGTTCCTGGGGGTTGAAGTATATTGCCACATTCCGGCAGAAAATAATATCAAATTTACCCAATCCCATAAGTGGCTGCATGAGGTTAATTTTTTTAAAAACAGCCATGGAGCGGATCTCATCCTGAATTCGCCAGTGGTCTCCATCTGGATTAAAATATTTACGGACCTTTTCCGGAGGCAATCCCCTTGCGATTTCAAATTTATTATATTTTCCATAACTGGCCTGTGTTATGGCGGCATTTGAAATATCGGTTCCCAGCAGTTGGATTTCATACTTTGCAGGATTGAGGTAGAGTTCTTTTATAACAATGGCAATGCTGTAAATTTCCTGGCCTGTTGAACTTGCAGCACTCCAGATCCTGATTTTAACCGGTGTCCCCGGCTTGACTATTTTGCTGCGGCTGTCGATAAGGTCTGGAATAATTTTATGTTGAATCAGTTCAAATGGCGCCTTGTCCCTGAAAAAATAGGTCTCATTGGTAGAGATTGCATCAATGATTTTTTTTTCAATTGTTTTGGTTTGATCCATTCTTACTTTATGATAAAGTTCTGCAAAGGATTTGCAGCCCAATTCCGTGAGAATCGGGTTCAGCCTGGTTTCAATCAGGTACTCTTTTTTGATTCCAAGCGTGATACCGGATATATCAAGGATATATTTCGTAAATACTTTATATTCTTCCGGTGTGATTTTATACATCTGTTGGTTGCCTAGCGGGCTTTTTTGGCAACAGAATTGACGATTTCCTGTGCCATAATGTCTAATGATACAACTGAATCTGCAAGGTCAGCCTCAATAATCTCTTTCGGCATTCCAAAAACCGTACAGGATTCTTCATCCTGTGCAATGATAAAGGCGCCATTTTTTTTCAGGAGTTTCGCTCCTTTGCATCCATCTGCTCCCATCCCTGTCATGATAACACCCGTGGCTCTGCCGACATAGTGCTCTGCTATGGAACGAAACAGATAATCAACCGATGGTCTGCAACTGTTTTCCGGGGGATCATCTGTTATCCGGATAATTCGATTCATACCATCCGCACTGGCAACGATCTTCATGTGCTTGCCGCCCGGAGCGATCAGCGCTGTATTTTTTGTCAGAATTTGACCATCACGAGCTTCCCGGACAGATAAAGCGGATTTTGCGTCCAGGCTCTTGGCAAGAGATTCGGTGAAGATGGGCGGCATATGCTGAACAATCAGAATCGGCACGCCGATATCCGGGGGTATCATCGGCATCATTATTGACAGAGCATTGGGGCCTCCAGTGGAAATGCCGATGGCGACAATTTCAGATTTTGGACTTATTTGCCGGGAAATTTTCTTCATCCTCTGGGCAATGGTATCTTCGGAAGCGGTTTTTTTCTGAGGAGGAAGAATGCTTTTTAATTTTGATTCAGAAGGAATGGGTTTTCCACTGAGTATGTGTTTAATTTCCCTGCGTCTTTTAAAAGCTTTTAAGATGGGCGACAGGAGATTTTTGATATCTTCTTTGTTATCCGCCATTGTTCCGGAAAGTGGTTTTGGAATAAAATCAAAGGCGCCAAGTTCCAGAGCGCGGATTGTCATTTCTCCACCTTCCTGGGTGGAGGTGCTTAACATCACGACCCCGATTTCAGGCCACTCTTTTTGAACATGCGTCAGGAAATCAAGTCCATTCATTTCAGGCATTTCAATATCCAGCGTGATCAAATCCGGTTTCAGCATTGGAATTTTATGGAGTGCGAGTTTGCCATTACTCGCTGTGCCGACAACCTCAACATCGGAAAGTTCGGACAGGATATCTGTAACAATTTTTCGATATACAATGGTGTCATCGACCACCATAACTTTTAATGGATTTAATTCATTCATTTTATTTCAGATCCTGTTAAAATAAACAATTCGGGGTAAAAAATAAAAATAGAATAATGGACTTGAGCAGGGTTCTTTATCTTTGTTCAATCCGGTTATGAAGCACTTTTA
>CAMBQS010000275.1 GCA_945870015.1 Desulfocicer vacuolatum DSM 3385 | reverse complement strand
TCAGAACTCGCTGCGACAACCACATCCATATCCCCCAGATGCGTATCCGCTCTGGTTGAAACATGGAGCTTGACTTTCGGGGCCTCCTCTTCAATGGACTCCTGCAAGGCAAGCAGTTTGGCCATATTCTTGCTGACAATATACACCTCTTCAAAGGCCGTTGCCAGCAGTCGTGAACAGATCGATCCCACAGCTCCCGTAGCACCGATTACCATGGTTTTGGCTTTCAATTTTTTATTGTCTGACAACCGGGTCAATCCCATTCTCCTGACTGCTTCCGCAGCCGCCCAAAGAGCCGCTGATGCAACATAACTGTTGCCGGTTGTAATGGGAAGAACCGCATGTTTCGCAACTTCAATGCTTGTATCTTTCATGGCCTTTGGCATCAATCCAATCCCCATGATCTGTGCACCCAGTTTTTTGGCTATACTTGCAGCCTGCAGAATCCTCTTGGTTGTAAACTCAGGAGTGTGTGCCTGCATCTGTTCCGGTGTTTCACCCAATGCGATCAGCCACCCTTCTGCCTCGACTCCTGTTTTCGATTTGATGCCACTGACCTTGGAATAAACAAAAGGTGGCGAATAGGCCATGGCTTTTTCTACCATATTCATGGCACTGGGAGCAAAATCGGATATCATTTCAATCGGTTTAATTTTCTTTAAAAATTCCTGATTCAACGGATGCACAACATAGGCAAATCGATTGACCCGTTTTTTCTCTCCTGACGGATAGATAATCCTCGGTTCCATCTGCATCTCTGTAATGATCTCAAGCAGATCATCATCGCTGCCCTCTTTCTGAGGAATATCCAATGCAGAAAACAGGAGCGCTTCGAGCAGGCTTACCCCAACCACTTTGTCCAGTATTTTGGGTGTGGTATCGATAATAACGGAAACCCCTTTTTCTTTCAAATAGTTCACCCGGTCTTCATAAGTTGTTGATGTAATAATGATTTTCCCTTGCAAATCTTCCGCGGTAAAACAATCCAGATATTTATAAAAATAAAAATGAGGAACAACCAGAACATGTGCCTGACGAAGGGCATTACGCAACAGGAATTCATTGGCTTTTTTCATGGGGGCGAATCCAGTAATGAACTTTCGTCCCGGAACCCATTTCAATACATCATGAACCTTGTTGGCATATAGTTCAAGCTCTTTGATGGAACTGATCAGACGGGGAATTCCATTCTTCAGCAATGGATCGGCGAATTGCAGATTATCCGTGTACTCGGACATCACCGTTGCGATTTTTGAACTCGCCATGCCGGAAAAAAACAGAACCCGTGCATTGTTAAAATAATTATTGCCATGTATAAACTGGGTGTGACGTAATGACCACTCCTGACCGACACTTCGAAGAATATTCCCGTTGGTAACCGGTGTCTGAATCTGTTTGCTAAGTTCCATTAAATCACGGGTTTCTTGATCTGGTATGGAACCGGAACCGATTTCATAAGGAAAACTTATGCCTCCCAATCCAATGGCATCTGCTTTTTTGTTCCAGGACAACAATAGATCCGAAGCCTGCTCAAAATCGCCGTCTGTGCCGATGCGTTTGAGCAGAAATTTCTGGTTTAAAAAAGTAGTCTGAAATTCATAATCATCCCGACTGGTTCCCATACTGATGTTGATAATCTGCCTCATGTTAATCTCCTCATGAAACCATTCATTTCTGTGTGATTCATCGCGTATCCCAAATCATTTTTCTCATCCTGGATAATGCTTTTACCGGCCGGCTGCAGCCTTATTTTTTTTTCTGGCCTCCAGGGCAAGATGCTTCACCTTTTGAATATCTTCATCCGTGAATACACCGTTGACACCTGAAATCGCAGCCAATTTCATGCCATGCTTCAGTCCCAGCTTATAAATCTCCCGCACTTTTTCCCATTCAATATCCCTTCCAATGGTGAAAACTTCATAGCGGCCTTCCAGGGCCAGAACAATGGTCTCGGCAAGACAGGCATAGGCTACTTTATGAGGTAGTCCGATATTTTTCATCTCCGGATTTCCAGGCAGTTCAATCTCGCCGGACTCAATCACCAGCACATCCGGGCGTTTGGCAACATCTTCCGGTGACAGATCCAGTGGTCTAGCCACATCGGTGATCACACATCCCGGTTTTGCCCGGGTGATATCCAATACGGTCTTGCCCTGTCCGGATGTGGCTGTAACGATTACATCCATATCCTCAATATACCGGTCCGGTTTGGTCGTTACCTTGATCGTGACTCCCGGCGTTTCCTCAAGAATGGATTCTTTCAGGGCCAATAATTTTGCGGTATTTCTTCCTACCAGGTAAACCTCGTTAAACGCTTTTGCCAGAAGACGGCAACAAACCGACCCGATGGCGCCGGTCGCACCCAGCACCATTGTTTTCCCGATGATTCTTTTGCCCTTTTCAACCTTTAAGAGTCCCATTCGCCGTACAGCATCCGCCGCAGCCCACAGGGCCCCGGAAGCACTGTAACTGTTTCCGGTTGTAATCGGAATATCCGCCTTTTTTGCAACTGTAACTCCGGCATCCCCAACCACTTTGGTAAAAGCACCCAGCCCCATAATCTGAGCCCCCATTCTTTTGGCCATCCGGGCTGCCTGCAATAATCGTTTATAGGTGAATTCCGGGTCATGGGCGAGCATCTGTTTGGGTGTGCCGCCAACCGTGATCAGCCATCCTTCTGCCTCAGCCCCTGTCGGAGATTTGATGCCGGTTACACGCGAATAGACCCAGGGCGGAGCATATGCGATTACTTTCTCAACCGCATCCAGAAATGCAGGGGGTGTAAAATTTGAAAGAAAGTCAACGGCCTTGTCCTTTTTTAAAAACTCTTTGGACAGCGGATGGATAACAAAGGCAAACCGGTTTATCCGCTTTGGATTACCTGATGGATAGACAACTCTAGGATCCATTTTTTGTGTACTGATAATTTCCAGCAGATCATCCTTGCGGATCTGATCCCGCTTTCTTCCAAGCGCCGCAATAATCAGCGCTTCCAGAACATTCGGAGCCACTACCCTTTCCAGAATCTTGGGCGTTGTATCAATGACGACATCCACTCCCCTTTCTTTCAGGAATTCAATCCGGTCATCATAGGCAGTCGGGGTAATAATCGTCTTTCCACCCAGTTCCTCAAGAGACATATTTTCCAGATATTTGTAGAAATAATCATTGGGGACAACGATTATATTGGCCTTCTGCATTGCCTTTTTTACAATATAATCATTCCATGCCTTTAACGGGACTACAGAAGAAGCGAGCCGTTTGCTTGGAATCCATTGCAGGATTTCATGAACTCCATGAGCATAACTTTTCAAGTCTTTTATTGAAGTTAAAAATTTGGCAATCCCGTTTTCAAATATCGGATCTGCAAAAGTCAGGTTGTCGGTAAACTCCGACATCACTTTTGCAAGCCGGTAATGATCCATTCCGGAAAAGAACAGTACCTTTGCGTTATTGAAATAATTTCCAAATTTATATTGAATAAATCGTAAGCACCATTCAAAGGAAACATCCCGCAATTCACTTCCGAGGGTAACGGGTGTTTCGATCTGCGCTCCCAGCCGCTCCAGTTTGTCCATATGCTTTTTCTTGAGATATCTGGGATTCAGGCCATACGGAAGCTTTACACCTCCGATTCCGATCACATCCGCATTTTTATCCCATTGCAGAAGCATTTCCGCAGCTTTTTCCAGATCGCCGTCTGTTCCCAAT
Organism: Desulfocicer vacuolatum DSM 3385; assembly: GCA_945870015.1. Classification (GTDB taxonomy): domain Bacteria; phylum Desulfobacterota; class Desulfobacteria; order Desulfobacterales; family SURF-7; genus QZKS01. The sequence continues at coordinate 1,513 of CAMBQS010000275.1, read as the reverse complement.
CGCTTGATGTTAAAATCCTGTCCAAGAAATTCCGTTTCAAACTCATAATTGGTTTTGCTTGACCCCAGGCTGATGCTTACAATTTGCTTCACGATTTCCTCCTATGATTCCATTGGAAAGTGAGTCGATTTCAAATTGACCTTATGAATAATAATCTATTCCCAAATGCCATCATTCCAAATAGCATTAACAGGGCATATCTCCATAGCTTCCAGACATAATGCCTCTTCCGCATCTGTTGACGGCTGTTTACAGACATACTCATACCCTTCTTCCAGATCGGAACAAAAATTTTCCGGCGCAATTTCCGCACAGACATTACAGCCGATGCAACGGATATCCACATAATATTTTCCCGGAACATTTTTCGCAATCTTTGATGTTCGATCGGATAAAACCATCTACTTTATATCTTTTTGCAATACCAATTGTTCGACATCATGATCCGGGGAACATTTCTTTTTCTTTTTTGACCGATAGCCCAGAAAAATCAAAAAAATAAAAGGCAGCTCCAGAAAAAACTCAAATATAAATCCAGCCACGATGGCAAACAGCATTAACGGAAGTTTTACCAGCGTGAAGTAAACCTTTGATACCCTTGTCTTCAGAATACCGTAAACCATCCTCACATTTTCAGAATCAAACGGTCTCACTCAATCAACTCCTTCATAAGCTGAACAACATCTTTGATCTGGCTGTCTTCTTCAGAATACTTCAGATGGATCTTACAGTATTTGGATCCTGACACAACCTTATTCCGGCATGATTTTCCGCTTTTGGTTACTGCCCTGCATCGATCATTTTTTTCTTTCGACTCCTCTGAATCACCATCCTCTTCCTGTTTTGCGGCATCCTGGGCTTCCTTGTACCGGTCATGCAGAACAAGAGGCTCGTCATAGATCTTGCCGGTCTGAACCAGCTCCAGCAGATAATTAAACTCATCTTCAAACCCTTCCAGTAAAACTTCAGGATCAGGCATCAGCTTTTCATCCGAAGCGATTCCCACAGTGACCTTTCCATCATAGCTGAGGATACTGATTCCAAGACCGATTTTCCCGGATCGGGGAACCCAGAACATGAGATTGTCTATCTTGCTTCCTGCAAAATACAGAGGTTTCCGTGGGCCAGGGACATTGGTCATTACACCTGAGGCTTTATTCCCGAACAGTTGAGCCGCCTTCTGTGCAAGGCCCGGCGGCAGGTATCCAATGGAATTCAGCAGAACAAAATTGATATAGGGGTCGGGTGACTTCTTTAAATGGTCCATACGCCGCTTCACTTCCTTTAAGCGAAGTACCGGATCTTCAAGATAAACGGGCAACGGGAGAAACACCAGGCTGAACTTGTTGCCAAGTTCAAACTCCGTACCGGGTTTTCGAATATTTACGGGAATCGTCACCCGGAGATCCAGTTCATTCACCGCCACATGCCTGGTCTTCAGGTAACGGCGCATGGCTCCGGTGACCGTTGCTACCAGAACATCATTCAGGGTTGTCATACTGATCGCCCGGCC
>CAMBQS010000274.1 GCA_945870015.1 Desulfocicer vacuolatum DSM 3385 | reverse complement strand
AGAATGACCGGGCGTGTGGATTACTTTCAGTGATTGTTTCCCAAAGGTGATGGTATCCCCATCTGCCAGCTCCTTATCTGCATCCGGAGAGTTTTGCGCATAAAGGCCGAATGAAGCGGCCGCCATGGTCAGGTGACTGAGCATGGGGGCATCCAGGGGATGGATCATGAGATCCGCTCCGGTTACCTCTTTCATTTTTCCGTTCGCACCCACATGGTCAAAATGTCCATGGGTGTTTAAAATATGCTTGACTGTCAGTTGGGAATCCGCCAGCGCGAGCAGTATTTTATCCGATTCATCACCTGGATCGATTACAACAGCTTCTCCTGTTTCATTACATCCAACGATAAAGCAGTTTGCCATGATCGGTCCAACAGCCATTTCCTTTATAATCAAAACAACCTCCTGTCTAAAGCACGTTTATTCTTAGATTACCGGTTTTTTGCCTTCTCAATCAGTTCAAGGATACTGGTAATCTTGTCTTGGGGTTTCTGGTTCACCAGCTCCGTAAAATCTTCTGTGGAAAGGTTTTTTTCCAGATAGCTTTTGATATCAAAAAATTCCCACCAGCAGTCAATCACCTTTCCGCAGGGGCGGTGGTTGTCATTGCATTTCATGCAATAGGAAAGGGGAACCGGGCTGCCCAGCCTTGGGCAGCGCCGGTTTTGATTTTCGATTTCTGGTTCCATCGTAAAGTTACAAACCAGGAGCCACCATTTGCAAGGCTCCCGGTTTCCGGATTACCGGCTCTTGATAATTGCCGGTTTTGGGAAATCAGCAAACACTTTTTCCGATGCAAGCATTTCCGCTTCGGACAGTTCAAAATTGCTCAGTTGATTGGACAGATACTTGTCATAAGCCATCAGATCCAGCAGACCGTGTCCGCTCCAGTTGAAGAGGATCACTTTTTCTTTTTTCTCTGCCTTGGCTTTCAACGCTTCGTCTATAACACAGGCAAGCGCGTGGTTTGTCTCAGGAGCAGGGATCATTCCTTCGGACCTTGTCGTAATAATTCCGGCTTTATAAGCATCAAGCTGTGTCACGGCTTTGGGTTCAATCAGACCTTCCATAACCAGTTGACTGACCGTCGGTGCCATGCCGTGGTATCGAAGGCCACCAGCGTGGAAAGGCGGGGGAACAAAGGCATGTCCCAGGCTGTGCATGGGCAGAAGCGGAGTATAACGAGCCGTATCCCCATGGTCGTAAACAAAAGGTGCCTTGGTCAAGGTCGGACAGGCTGCCGGTTCAACCGGATAAATTTCGATTTTTTTCCCATTGATTTTGTCCAATACAAACGGGAAGGCAATACCGGCAAAATTGCTTCCGCCCCCTGCACATCCGATTACGATATCCGGATAGACTCCGATTTTTTCAAACTGTTTTTTGGCCTCAAGACCGATGATGGTCTGATGAAGCATGACATGGTTTAATACAGAGCCAAGCGAGTAACGGGTTTCACCGGACTCATCGGTTACAGCCGCTTCAATGGCTTCACTGATCGCAATTCCAAGGCTACCCGGAGTATTCGGATCTTTTTGAAGGGCATCCCGGCCTGCTTTGGTTTCATTGCTCGGGCTGGCCACACATTTTCCTCCCCATGCAGCCATCATGGATTTCCGGTATGGTTTCTGGTCAAAGCTGACACGTACCATGAATACCTTGCATTCAAGTCCGAACTGGGAACAGGCAAAAGACAAGGCACTGCCCCATTGTCCTGCGCCGGTTTCCGTCGTGATCCGTTTGATTCCAAACTCTTTATTGTAATACGCCTGGGCAACGGCTGTATTGGGCTTATGGCTTCCAGGAGGGCTTACGCTTTCATTCTTGAAATAGATTTTCGCAGGGGTACCCAGTGCTTTTTCAAGTGAAAGTGCCCGTACCAGAGGGGATGGCCGCCAGATACGGAGGATATTCATAACCGGTTCCGGTATATTGATCCACCTTTCGGTACTCACCTCCTGCTCAATCAGATTCATGGGAAAGACAGGTGCAAGCGCATCCGGTGTAATCGGCTTTCCATCGGGTCCGAGAGGAGGATTCATTTTAATATCAGCAAGAATATTATACCATTGGCGGGGCATTTCATCTTCACGTAGAAAAATTTTTCTGGCTTCCATTTTTCGCTCCATTTTTGATGGTTAACAATTTTTTTGATCAATCATTTTTCGGATACTGTCCAGAATCCCGTTGATAAAGGCTCCGGATTCATCCGTTCCATATCTTTTTCCAATATCAATGGCCTCGTTGATGGATACTTTTGCAGGGATGTCGTCACAATGCAACATTTCATAAACAGCAATCCGCATTACATTCCGGTCTACACAGGATATCCGTTCGATTTTCCAGTTACTGGAAAACCGGTCAATCATGGAATCAATATCGGCTTTGTGTGCAACAACGCCCTTGTAAAGTTTGATGAGAAACGGTTTGGCTTTTTCAGGCGGATCAAAATTCTGGCAAAAAAGGGAAAACCGCTCATCTGAACTGTCTCGGCTCATGTCCATGTCAAAAAGAGCCTGCATGGCGAACTCTCTGGATTGCCGGCGATTGCCCATTACGATCCCCAGTTGACGGAATCCATCAGGTTCGCCATCTCCACTGCTGAGATCGCTGCATCCCAGCCTTTGTTTCCGGATTTTGTTCCAGCCCGCTCAATGGCCTGTTCAATGGTATCGGTGGTAACAATACCAAAGATCACCGGAATCGATGATTCCAGGCTTACCGATGCAATCCCTTTGGAAACCTCGGCACAAACATAGTCATAATGTGATGTTGCACCACGGATCACCGCTCCCAGGCAGATAATGGCGTCATATTTTTTCAGTTTCGCCATCTTGGATGCCAGTAGTGGTATTTCAAAAGCTCCCGGGACTTTAACGATTTCAATGTCTTTATCCGCAGCTCCGCTGCGCAGGAGTGCATCCACAGCTCCGCCGACCAGACGATCGGTTATGAAATCGTTAAACCGGCTGACAACGATACCAAACTTTTTACCTTCTGCGACTAAACTCGCTTCAATGATTTTCGGCATTTCATTTGTTCCTTTTTTTCAAATGAACACTAGCACTCTTTTTTTGTAAAATCAAAGTTTAACAGATGCCCCATTTTCAATTGTTTGCATTGCAGATACCCGATATTGTGTTCGTTGGGCTCAACTTCAATGGAAACCTGCTCAACCAGCTTCAGACCATACCCCTCAAGGCCGATCATTTTTTTCGGATTGTTGGTCATCAGTCTCATTTTTTTTACACCTAAGTCAACCAGCATTTGCGCACCGATTCCATAGTCACGCAGATCCGCCTTGAATCCCAGTTTCTCGTTGGCTTCAACTGTATCAAATCCCTGGCGCTGCAACTCGTATGCCTTCAGCTTGTTCACCAGCCCGATTCCCCGTCCTTCCTGACGGAGATACAGCAGGACGCCTGAACCTTCTTTTTCCATCATTTCCATGGCTTTATACAACTGACTTCCGCAGTCGCATCTCAGGGAACCAAAAATATCACCGGTCATACATTCGGAATGAACCCGGACCAAGATGGGTTTTTCCGGGTCAACCGTCCCTTTTACAAGGGCAATGTGAAGAAGGTCATCCAGATCATTATTGTAAGCGATAATCCTGAACTCTCCGGCATGGGTCGGGATCATTGTATCGGCTGCGATATGCACAAAGGATTCGGTTCGGGTCCGGTATGCGACCAGGGCGGCAACCGAACAGATTCCGATTTTATGTTTTTCACTGAATTTTTCCAGGGATGGCATCCTTGCCATGGTTCCGTCATCATCCATAATCTCACAGATCACGCCTGCCGGCCTGAGACCTGCAAGTTTTGCAAGGTCAACCGATCCTTCGGTCTGTCCGATTCGTGCCATAACGCCTCCTTTTTTGGCACGCAGGGGAAACACATGTCCTGGCTGAACCAGGTCTGATGGTTTTGCATGATCGGCAACAGCAGTCAGGATCGTCGTAGCCCGGTCTGCGGCGGATATTCCGGTGGTTACCCCTTTTCTGGCCTCAATGGAAACCGTAAACCCGGTTTCAAATTGGGATGTATTTTTATTGACCATCATGGGCAACTGGAGTTGATCCAGTTTTTCACCGGTCATGGAAAGGCAGATCAGACCCCTTCCGTACTTTGCCATGAAGTTGATGGCTTCCGGGGTGATTTTTTCCGCAGCCATGGTCAGATCGCCTTCATTCTCCCGGTCTTCATCATCAACCAGAATGACCATTTTTCCGGCTTTGATATCTTCGATCGCCTCTTCGATTGTAATCACTGGCATGGTTCTACTTTACACTCCTGTAATTATGAATTGTCTGATCCATTGGATCAGGTTATAAATCCGGATTTTTGAAGAAACGCCATATCAATAACCGATTCTTTGGCAGGCTTCTGTTTCCTGCCCGGATCCGGTTTTTGAGAAAGGAACCGTTCAACATATTTCCCGATCATATCGGTTTCAATATTCACCATGGATGCGGTTTTTTTGAATCCAATGGTTGTCAGTCCGGCAGTATGGGGAATGATGCTGATCTCAAACCCGTCATGATGCACTTCATTGATTGTCAGGCTGATGCCGTCCACGGCAACCGATCCTTTGGGGATCATGTACCGGCTGAGGGATTCGGTGACACGAATGGAAACGATTATTGCGTTACCGATTGGAGATTTTTGCTGAATGACTCCTGTGCCGTCAATGTGTCCGGAAACAAGATGCCCGTCCAGACGGTCGGAAAGACGAAGCGCTCTTTCAAGATTCACCCTCTCGCCAATAGCCGCTTTTGAAAAGGTTGTCCTGGAAATCGTTTCCGGTGCTACATCCACCTCAAATCGTCTGCTCTGAATCACCACGGCGGTCAGGCACGCTCCGTTGACAGCGATACTGTCTCCGACTTTGGTTCCATCCAGAGGGAAATCCGATTCAATCACGAATCGTTTCCCCTGTCCTGCCGAACCGATTCCGGCTATGGTTCCCAGACCTTCTATGATTCCTGTAAACATCTTTCCAGACCCTGCTTCATGCATCATACAGAAAAAATTTCCAACTGTTTCGATATATTTTACAATCGGAATACCGCTATCCGGATTTGAAAACAAGCCCTATTATAATACCTGTTCAATCATTTGCCAAGATATCCTTCAATCATAATATCATTTTCAAACCATCGCACATTCATATCTTTTACCTGAACAGCCTGGTTCATATTTTCCGGACCCCTGCCTGTGCATAAAGAGACCCCGTCATTTCC
>CAMBQS010000273.1 GCA_945870015.1 Desulfocicer vacuolatum DSM 3385 | reverse complement strand
AAGGGTATTGCATCGGGGTAACCTATTATATCACAAAATCGTTTTCCATTGGACTGGAAGGCAGGGAGAGAGATGAAGAAGCCTGGAATCTGACCGCACAAATGAGATTTTAATCCATCATCGTATCTGTTTCTTTCTTCTGATCCGGATCAGAACCTTTCCATTCAATTTGATTCATTATTTAATTGTCAGTTTCACGAAATAATGCTATCGTCCCCCAAAAATAAATACAATAATGGTTTCAGAATCTTGTACAGGAAGCATCCATAATAATCACATATCGTATTTTCCGGGGGAGGTCATTATATGTGGCAAACGCTGAGCATTGCAAAAAAGATCTGGTTTAGTATCATCATTCTGATAATCGGATACTTTATTTCAATGATCTTCGGGTTTTCAAGAGGGATACAGACGGAATCCCTTCTCCTGGATGTTTCAAACTCGCTTTTCCCGGCATCCCAGCAAAGCCAGGCAGCCCTGACCGCATTCAAAGAGCAGATCAAGTTTTACGAAAATGTCGTTATCATCGGGGACAGTTCTTCTATTGAGTCGGCCAAACAAAAATCAATAGAGACAAGGGATAATCTTCAAGCCATTCTGGATAAATCCAACATCACCGGAGAAAAATTAAATGAAGTGAAAAAACTGATTCAGCTTCACTCTGATTTCAGTACAACCGCTAACACTGTATACGGCGCCATGAATGCAGATACGGACGGTGACTCGAATACCGCAAAAACCACAGAACTGGCTGATCAAACCAAAATTATTCTGAATCGTCTGGAAATATTAACCAACTCATTCTCAGAAGAGCTCCGGTCAAATCTTTCCAGCGTCCGGAATGCCACCAAAAAGCTTAGAATTCTCAACCTGACCCTGTTCTTTGTTGTGGCCATTGGTGCATCGATCCTCATTTTCTTTATTGTGAAAAAATCCATCAGTGAACCCCTGATCAAAACGGTTAAAATGATACGTGATATTGCCGAGGGGGAAGGAGATCTGACCAAACGGCTCCATGTCTCCAGCAAAGATGAGGTAGGAGATTTATCACAATGGTTCAATACCTTTATCAACAATCTTCAAGGAATGATCCAGAACATTGTTGAAAATGCAGATATCCTGAAAACCGCTTCCAAAGAACTCACCGATCTTTCTTCCCTGATGAGTGACGGCGCAAATCAGATGTCCATGAAATCCAATGCCGTGGCATCTGCCGCAGAAGAGATGAACTACAATATGGATTCTGTTGCCGCAGCGATGGAGGAGGCTTCGACCAACACAGGGATGGTCGCAACCGCTGCAGAACAGATGACCTCTACAATCAACGAAATCGCACAGAATTCGGAAAAAGCGGCAATTATAACAAGTGAAGCCGTCACCCAGGCCAAAAATGCTTCAGACAGGGTTGCAGAACTCGGTGTTGCGGCACAAGAAGTTGGGAAAGTTACAGAAGCCATAACGGAAATTTCAGAACAGACCAACCTTCTGGCCCTCAATGCAACAATCGAAGCAGCCCGTGCCGGAGATGCAGGAAAAGGTTTTGCAGTTGTCGCCAATGAAATTAAAGAACTCGCCAGACAAACCGCAGAAGCCACACATGACATTAAACAGAAAATTGAAGGCATCCAGGGAACAACCGCCGGAACCGTTTCCGATATTGAACAGATTTCCAAAATCATTAACGATGTTAATGAAATCGTTTCCACCATTGCAACAGCGGTTGAAGAACAATCTGTAACCACAAAGGAGATTGCGAGTAATGTTGTTCAGGTCTCAGGCGGTATACATGATGTAAATGAAAATGTTGCTCAGAGTTCAACCGTAGCCGGCCAGATTGCCGGTGATATTTCCGAAGTCAACCAGGCGGCCAATGAGATGTCCAACAGCAGTTCACAGTTGAACATCAATGCGGAAAAATTGACCAATCTTGCAGTTCAACTCAATGACCTTGTTGGCAAATTCAAGGTTTAGTACGGAAGCTGTCCATGAGGAATGAACAACTTCCGGCTGGAAATCTCCGGCTGGTGAACCTATTATTGATTGGATTTATTGCCGCTCAATTTTTATCCACAGTTCACATCTTTTTTTCCAATGCTGTTTTCCATGACACTTTGAAAGCGGTTCATGATGCAGGATATCTGGCAGTGCCGAATATGATAGTGGCACAAAGTTTAACCTGTTTTTCTTCCGCTTTTAATGGGGGACTTTTCTTCTCATTCACTTCAGGACTCAGCCTTACTATTCTTACTATTTTTGCCGCCTGGATATGGCACAACCTGTTTCATAAAAGCAGACCAACCCTGATCGTTCTGTTCCTGATATGGGCGGCAAGCATCCTCATGATCAATCAAAATGGATTATCTTCCCTGATCACATCTTATCTGATCCTTATTCCATGTACGATCTTTCTGGTTTTTGGGAAGCTGTTTCCAGATCATATTCGTTCTTCATCCAGATCTGTCTTGTTTTCTCATATTGCACTTTTTATCCTGTTTTCCATTTCCATTGGATATTTCTCACAAGGAAAAGCAGAAAGATTCCTGGATATAAGGGATTTTCTGCTTCTCCGGAATCCAACAGGCAACAAACTGAATGCATTTTATTATGATAACAGCCTCTATTCGGCTAACTATTTTAAATCCTACTCTCAACAACTGATTAAAATTTGTGACCTGAATTCAATCCAGGATGAACACCTCAAAAAAAAGCTGAGCCATATATTCAAGCGATTTGATTATATTCCTTTGCCATCCTCTGTTCAGGCGGATCTCACATTGATAATCGAGAAAAACAAACTCAATTTTTTCCACCAAAAAAAAGCTGTGCTTGCTGTTTCTGTTAACGATTTTCTGAGTTCTCCAAAGCAATGGATCAAACAGTTTGAGTCAAAGACAGACCGGCATGGGATTTTCCGGATGATTACAATGGTCTCCCTTCTTTTTGCAGGTGCGGTTCTTCTGTATTCAATTTTCTTTCTGCTTCCACTTCTGCTGATCAGGTTATTTGCCGCTCCGCTTACGGCAACCATTCTGGCTTCGCTGATATGCATTTTGATTCTTTCTGTCTTGTTTGCGGGCAGCACCGGGAATAAAAACTACTCTCCTGAAAAAATTGCCACTGTGCTGGCATCTGAAGATTCCACTGCCCGAATCCGGATACTTCGGTATATTGTTGATCACAGCATGGATATCACTCTCTTTCCGGAGTATAAAACCCTGATCACGAGTGGTACAACCCCTGAACGATACTGGATTGCAAAATCTCTTTCGAATCAAGGCACGAAAAACAACCGGGAAACCTTGCACAAACTCTTACACGATAAACACTTCAATGTGGTTTGCATGGCTTTATATTCCCTGGGAAAACTTGGCAAAAAAGGGGATATCCCGATCATACTGGATACCATCAGAACATCCCCCAACTGGTATGTTCAATGGTATGCATATAAAGCGCTGAGGAACCTCGGATGGCAACAAAAAATATTGAACTGAAAATCTTTTTGCTTTCCTGTTTATGGGTCACGGCTATGGAAACAGCCTGGATCCAATTCATGGCAGGAAAAGCAGGATTGGTTGGTTTGGGATTACTCCGGCTTTTGCAATTGATTCTGATTCTGGGAACGGTTTATTTTTTTGATCGGGATTTCGAATCGATTGCTCTGTCCTCACGCAAGATCATTCCTGGATTCAAAAAGGGATTTCTCTGGTCTTTTGCTTTTGGAATGATCGCAGGAATCCTCTTTTTCATTCTGTTTCTGAATGGTATGAATCCTTTTAAATTACTGCATGTTCGTCTTCCTCAGGACACAACACAAAAAATACTGTTCTTTCTTGTCGGCGGCCTGATTGCTCCGGTTACGGAAGAAACCTTCTTCAGAGGTATACTGTACGGGTTCTTCCGGAAATGGGGCTCTGTATTTGCAATTTCGATCAGCACACTGATCTTTGCATTGGCTCATCCGGGTGTTTCCTATGTCCAGATAACAGGCGGTATTGTTTTTGCCATCTCCTATGAAAAAGAAAAAAATCTTCTGGTACCCATAACGATTCATACGCTTGGAAATCTTTCTCTTTTTTCTTTATCGGTTTTAACTTGACAATAGAGTGTGCCTGGGCCAAAACCGTTACTTGTAATTTCCTGAAAATACCCTATATTGAAGATTATTTGATAAAAAATGATAGGGTTGCCAAGATGTCTCTATGTTATATAGGATACAGCCATGCCTGTTTATGAATATAAAGCTTTGAATGCAAAAGGGAAATCAGTTACCGGTATCATTGATACGGAAAGTGCTGTCACTGCCCGACAAAAATTACGCGCTTCCCATATCTATCCAACAGAAATTAAAGAGGTGTATGCAACCCAGAAGTCAACAGACAAGCCGGGTTCCATCTCCCTCTCCCTTCTGTTTTCAAAGGTTAAAAAATCTGAAATTACAATGATGACCCGCCAACTGTCCACCCTTGTTGGTGCAGGGTTCCCTTTGGTTTCGGCTATTTCAACGTTGATTCCCCAGACCAAATCCCATGTGTTTAAAAAAATTCTTTCCCAGATCAAGGATTCCATTGAAGAGGGAAACAGTTTTGCCGCGGCACTGACTGTGTACCCGGATACATTCTCACAAATTTATATCAATATGGTACGAGCCGGAGAGTCGTCCGGAACCCTGGAAATCGTACTTGAACGGCTGGCTGATATCACAGAAAATCAGCAGGCCCTGACCAATAAGATCCGATCCATGCTCGCATACCCGGCGATCATGACCGTAATCGGTTCCGGAGTTCTTTTTTTCCTGATGGCGTATATCGTCCCCAGAATCACAACGATTTTCAAGGATGTCGACCGGGCTTTGCCCACACCAACCAGAGTTCTCCTCACTACCGGCGATTTTCTGAAAGCCTACTGGTGGTTTCTTTTCCTGCTGATGATTGCAGCTTTTTTCTGTTTTAAAGCTGTGCAAAAAAAAGAAAGGGGAAAATATATCATAGACAAATTTTTACTCTCTCTCCCTGTTGCCGGAGATCTTTTACGCAAACTGGCTGTCGCACGATTTGCCAGGACACTCGGTTCCCTGCTGGAAAATGGAGTAACCATGCTCTCTGCTCTTGACATCGTAACCAATATTACCGGTAATGTTCTAATTGCAGAGGTGATTGGAAATGCTGCAAAGGAAGTTGAAAAAGGAAATGCCCTTGGCAAATCCATTGAGTCATATGATGTTTTTCCACATCTTTCCGTCCAGATGATAC
>CAMBQS010000272.1 GCA_945870015.1 Desulfocicer vacuolatum DSM 3385 | reverse complement strand
GTTTCCAGATAAACGCCACATAGGATCTTCGAAAGGCATCTTCTTTTACTTTTTGGTTGGCATCCAGAAAACTTCGAAAGGTTTCCTCTGATGAATATTTCGGCGTCCAGCCGGTAGCTTCCCTGAACTTCCGGTTGCTGGAAAAAATCGTATTACAGGCCATGATGACCCATCCCGCTCCGGCCGGAGATAACCCGACCTTGAACATCAGATTGGCTGCCGGTTTCAGAAGAGACATCGGCAGAGGAATGATTTTCGTGTCTGCCTGGTGAAAAGTCCATCGGGCGGAAACTGCATCATCTGCACCGACATTATATATACCGGGAAGATCCTTCGCGAATGCAATATGAAGTGCATCGCCCAGATCTTCTTCATGGATGAAATGAATATGCGCCGCAGATCCGATCGGCATGGCCGTAACTTTTGGTTCTAACAGTTTGGAAAACATATTTTTGGTGTTCGGGCCAAACAGGAGTGCTGCCCGGATTACGGTTAATATAATCTCCGGGTGATCTGCAAAAAATCCGTTTACAAACTCCTCTACCTCAATCTTGTTCTGATTGTAATAGCTTTCCTTGTTTTTATACAGCGGACTTTCCTCGGTATGATGAAGGATATTTTCCCTGTAGGCGCCGTACACCGTGTTGCTACTAGTATAGATAACCTTCCGAACTCGATTGTTCACACAGGCCTTGAATATGTTTTTCGATCCCTCGATATTAATTCTGCTGGTTTTCTCCTTGTCTTTAATCTCGCCGACAATGAATGCCAGGTGGTATACGGTATCCACACCTGCGAATAGTTTTTCAATACCGGAACTGCATACATCTTTCCGGAAAAATTCAACCTTGCTGTATCCTCCGCGCCAGGGAGAAACATCCATACCAATAATTTTTTCAATCTCAGGATCTGCCTGCAATCTCGGCAGCAGGGTTGAAGCAAAATAGCTGTTTATACCTGTAATGGCTACGATTTTTCCCATGTCTCCTCCTCACCTGTTTGCACGATTGTATCGCATGTTAAATCTCCGGTCTGAACCCCCAGAAGTAATCCTCGATTTCATTTTCAGGAGGTGCTACCTGAACAATCTCAACAGCCTCATTCGGGCAGTGAGTTACACAGATTCCGCATCCCAGACATTGATCGGAAATCGTGATCGACCCATTGTCCAGTGTAATCGCATTTATGGGGCACCCCTCTATGCATGCTCCACATGCCGTACATTTTTCCAGAACAGAAGCCTTCCATCCAATACCTTTCACCCGGTCTTTCCAGATCAATGTATTCTTTTTATAAGTATCCAGTGAAAGACAGCAGCATGGACAGCAAAAACAGATTTCCAGCCACTTTGGCATCTCATCCGCTGCTATCCCCCAGAAAAACTGTTCTACCTCGATCCAGAGGGCCTGACCCACGAGTCCCAATTCTACTGCTTTTTGAACATGCGCCAATGCATCTTCTACTGTTGCTCTGTGACCAAGCCCTCTTTCTTCTACCATCCTGGCTCCCTCGCCAAAAAAGATACAGCCAAGATCATGAGGGTAATTTTCACATTTTTTGCCATCCCGGCACAGGCACTTGTCAACAATATACCGGTTCGGAGACTTCCGGATTATTTTTTCAACCAGTTGAATCGGGAGGATGGTATTCTGATTTTTCTCATTTTTACTCAGATCGCTGCTGATGTTGATAACGATTCCCTGTGTAAAATTTTTTTCCGGCCGGTCCAACCTGGCTACTTTCCGCAGAAAAGGACCGATCACCGGTTTTTCTGAAAGCTGCAAAATTTTTATCATCCCATGAAAAAGCGGAGTATATCCTTCCCATCGTTTACCTGTTACCGAAAACTTTCGTTTAAAAGCATCTCCCAGATATTTAATCATACTCTCCCCTTCTCCTTTTTCCATCTTATTGATAAGACAATCTCCTCACCGGAACCGATATGATATTACCGCCCACTAAAAACCGGGGCTCTTTTTTCTTTCTTTGCTGCCAGCGCCTCAAAAAAATCCCGGGTTGAAAAGGCCCGGTTCAACCCATCATTTTCCAGGTCCAGAGCTTCTGAAAGTTTTTCTGCATGAGGAGACTGAATGGCCCGTTTGGTTAAACGGACAGCCAGCCCTGCTCCGTTTGGCGTTATCAGTTTCAAGGCCTCCTGCTTCGCTGTTTTCAAGAGCAGATCATGGGGAACAACGGCCTGAATCATTCCCATGGCCTGTGCTTCCCCGGCAGTGTATCGTTTTCCTGTCAATATGACTTCTCTTGCTTTCTGAAAACCGATCAGCATGGGAAGCAGATAGGTATTGCCGAACTCAGGAATGAGTGCAAGATTCACAAAAGGCATCTGTACCCAGGCATATTCGGATGCCAATATCCGGTCTGCGCAACAAATCGGCATGGTGATTCCAGCTCCGATTGCAAGGCCATTCAGTGCTGCAATTACCGGTTTATCAAAGCTCCACATTTTAAGGGCCAATTTTTTCTGTGCAATATCCCGGAGATCAATCTGATTGAGAATGACCTTATCCAGCCCCTGCAGGACATCCGAGCTGAAATATCCTCCACTGCTGAATGCTTCTTTTGCAGGGTCCGGATCATCCGGATTTCCGGCGCCGGTAATGATCATCGCCTTGGCCTCATCATCATTCTCCATATAATCAACTGCCCACCAGAACTCTAAAAAGGTCAGGGCACTCAAGGCATTTTTCCGTTTGGGCTGATTGATCGTAACCGTAACAATGCCTGTATCTGTGTCTTTCTGATATAAAATATCCCGAAACTCGGATATCTTCATTATTGGCTCCTTATGAATGATCGGATTAGCCTCAGACAACCATGATGTAAAAGTTTCAGGCATGGTCTTTGTACGGATGCTCATCCACACTTATCTTGCATAAAACAATGTTCTTTACACGGATGCCGAATCGCTTTCGATAATAGCAACAACCATGCCGATTTCAAAATCATACGAAAATCATCTGCCGATCAAAACAGGAAGGCGGTGATTCACCTGGTTAATGAATTATTATTTTGTAATAATAATAGATTGCCCGGCTCTGAATAAAAACAATATCAAACCGATCAACTCTTCCGTGATCAGATAACAAATCTTCATTTATCATATGTGTTGTTAATAATTTTCATATATGATAATTAATCCAGCGATTATAATATTTGGTATTTTTTTTAAAGGAAAAATCACGGATGGACTTTCGACTAAAAGATTTTTTCCGGGAAGCGACGTTTCGAATCTGCGGAACCCTGGATATCGAAAAAGCGCTTCAACGCTGCCTGCTGTTTATCAAAGAGTATATTCCAGCCACGCATATGCTTCTCAGTGTTTATGATAACAATACCAATATGGCTGAAATCGTGGCTCATGCAACCGGCCAGACCAGCAATGTCGTATCCATAAAAGTCCCCTACACACCAAAAGTCAAAGAAGAGATGGGAAAAAGACAGAACCGTTCCATTGAAATCTGGCATATGAAGCGAATCGGTGATTATGAAGGAACCAGAGAGCTGGCCATGAAGATGGGCACGGTGAATGATTCCGGCCTTCTGATGGACCTTATCCTGGAAAATACCTTCATCGGTCTTTTGACCATTATCCACAAAAAAAATACAACCTACACAAAAAATCATTTCAGACTGCTTCGATTGCTGAACGAGCCGTTTGCCATCGCCCTCACCAACTATCTCCGGTACAGGGAAAACCAGCGCCTCCAGGAAATGCTGACGGATGATAATCAATATTTTCAGGATGAACTTTTCCGGGTTTCCGGGAACAACCTGATTGGCGCTGATTATGGTCTAAGAGGCGTAATGGAGATGGTCAGGCGGGTTTCCCATCAGGACAGCCCGGTCTTGCTGCTGGGGGAAACCGGCGTTGGGAAGGAGGTCATTGCCAATGCCATTCACCAGATGTCCGGACGGAGCAGCAAGCCGCTGATCCGGGTGAATTGCGGTGCGATCCCGGAAACGCTGATGGACAGTGAATTGTTTGGCCATGAAAAAGGTGCGTTTACCGGAGCGTCTTTTCAAAAACGAGGCCGTTTCGAACGTGCGCAGGGAGGCACCATCTTTCTGGATGAGATTGGAGAACTCAATCCCAATGCCCAGGTTCGGCTGTTACGGGTGCTTCAGGACAAAGAGATTGAGCGGGTTGGCGGAACAGAAACCATACCAATTGATATCCGGGTCATTGCAGCAACCCACCGCAACCTGAGTAAAATGCTGCTGGATGGCAGTTTCCGGGAAGACCTTTACTTCAGGCTGAAAGTGTTTCCCATCACTATCCCGCCCCTGCGGGACAGGGTGATTGACATCCCTGCGCTGGTATCACACTTTATTCAAAAGAAATCCATTGAAATGAAACTTGGGTCCATTCCGGCGCTGGCCCCGGGACAGATCGATCAGTTAATGGCCTATCCGTGGCCCGGAAATGTCCGTGAACTGGAAAATGCTGTTGAACGCGCCCTGATATTATATGACGGTAAGCATCTTGTTTTTGAAGGAATTGAAAGCGGAAATATCTCCAAAACCCAGCCAATGAGTGTCTCGCATTCTGAGGATGGGCAATCCTATAACCTAGCTGATGCAGCCTCCCTTCATATTCAAAAAGCCCTGTCTGCGGCAAAAGGAAAAGTCAATGGCCCTGGAGGGGCAGCAGAACTCCTGGGGATCAATCCCATGACCCTTCGGCACAGGATGAAGAAGCTCGGAATTTCCTTTGGACGAAAGTCGAAATCAGCCTTGTAAATCCGATTACATATCTCCTTGCCATGGCCGTTTGATTCCATATTTTTTAATCCGCGAACGAAGTGTACTGGGAGGAAGCCCCAGAATCGTGGCTGCACCGCTTTCCCCCTCAATTTTCCATCTTGTCTTTTTCAGTGTATTGACAATGTAATCCTGCTCTACTTCTGACAGGGTTTTTGAAAAATTCACAACATGAGGAGCTGGATTGGAAACAGGTACGTTCAGCTTGTCCGTCAGATAAAGCTTATCCCCTTTTGTATTGATCACGGAACGTTCGATCACATTCTGCAATTCCCGGACATTTCCCGGCCAGGGATAAGACTCCAGATCCTTCATTGTTGCCTTTGGAATGTTTTTAATCTCCTTTCCCAGTTGTTTACAGAACTTGTGAAGCATCCAGTTCGTAAGCAAAGGGATATCCGCGGCCCGTTCCCGGAGGGGCGGTACGGTGATCGAAAAAACATTCAGGCGGTACCAGAGATCTTCCCGGAATCT
>CAMBQS010000271.1 GCA_945870015.1 Desulfocicer vacuolatum DSM 3385 | reverse complement strand
CTGACAAAAGGATCTGCTGCGATCACGATCATCTTGAGACCTCTGGCTCTATCCGCAACAACCCTGCCGATTTGTCCCAGTCCGACAATACCCAGAGTTTTTCCCGTGATTTCAACACCGGTCAGTGCTTTTTTTTCCCACTTCCCATCGCGTAACGAGGCGGTTCCCTGCGGGATGTTTCTGGCAAGTGAAAGCATCATGGACAGAGCGTGTTCGGCGGTTGTAATGGTATTGCCGCCTGGCGCGTTCATGACAATAATACCGCGTTTTGTGGCAGCCTCCACATCGATATTGTCGACGCCAACACCGGCACGGCCGATAACTTTCAGGTTTGGAGCATTTGCAAGGACTTGCTCTGTGATTTTGGTTCCGCTTCTGATGGCAATGGCATGAAAGTCTTTGATGATACCGGACAGGGCTTCCGGGGAGTTGGTTTCCTTGTTGTTATCGACAACCACTTCAATCTGACTCAATGCTTCAAGCCGCTCTTTTGCGACAGGGGACATGTTGTCCCGGATCATGACTTTGAACATATTAAAGGCCTGTTCTATATTTCAACATCGGTTTCCCCTTCAAAACAATATGGGGATTACATTCCGGAAATCATAAGATTGATTTGATCGTACACTATATCCAAACTGGCTTTCATTTCAAGCTGTTTTTCAAATTTTTCATCAGGATATCCGGATAACCGTTGAAAATTTTTATCCGTGTGGTGATTTTTTGAGTACACAATCAGCTCCTGATGTGAAAGTCGTCCTGTTCATATGAAAAGGGTTACTGGTTTTGTTTCCAGAATGGCGACATATTCCGTAAGGTTTGAATGATCGGTGGAAGCTTTTCAATGATACGGTTCACTTCCTCCATGGTATTGTATGTGCTCAGGCTGAAACGAATCGTTCCATGGGCTGCGGTAAAAGGCACACCCATGGCCCTTAAAACATGAGAAGGTTCAAGGGAACCGGAGGTGCAGGCTGACCCGGATGAAGCACAGATCCCGAACTGATCCATCATCAGCAGGATAGCCTCTCCCTCCACATACTCAAAGGCAATGCTGGTTGTATTGGGAAGACGCCTTTCTTTTTCGCCGTTCACAAATGAATGTTCTATTTTTTCCAGAAGACCTTTTTCAAGGGTATCCCGGAGGTTTTTCACCTCTGTGTTTTCTTTTTCCATCAGTTCCTGAGAAAACCTGCTGGCTGCCCCCAGGCCGATGATGGACGCTACATTCTCCGTGCCGCCTCTCCTTCCTTTTTCCTGATGCCCTCCAATTAAAAAAGGAGAGAACTTGGTTCTTTTCCGGATGTATAATGCCCCAATTCCTTTCGGTGCATGAATTTTATGCCCGGACAGGGAGAGCATGTCAATGTCGGAGTTTTTCAGGTCAATGGGAATTTTTCCAACAGCCTGGACAGCGTCTGTGTGAAAAGCAATTCCTTTTCCTTTTACAACAGAGGCGATTTTTTCGACCGGGAAGATTACGCCTGTTTCGTTATTGGCCCACATGATGCTGACGATGGCGGTATCATCGGTCAGGCTTTGATACAGAAAATCAAGATCAAGGGCGCCATTCTGATCCACAGGAACATAGGTGATGCGGAATCCATCCTTTGCAAGTTTTTCACAAAGATTTTTAACAGCCGGATGCTCGACCCGTGTAGTGACAATATGTTTTTTAGTTGGGTTGGACCGGATTGCGGCGTTGATGGCCGTACTGTCACTTTCTGTTCCGCAACTCGTAAACAGGATCTCTTCCGGTGTTGCATTCAGTAGAGAAGCGGTCTGTGCCCGTGCTTCCTGTATTTTTTTCCCAACCTGGCCTCCAAATGTATGCATACTGGATGGGTTCCCATAATAATCTTTGAGATAGGGCATCATTTCATCCAGAACACTGGGAGCAATCTGCGTTGTTGCATTATTGTCCGCATAAATAATATCCATCAGCTTACCTCCCGTACTTCAAGAGAGTCTGCAACCAGTTCACGCAGTTTGGTTTCAACATAATTTTTCAGGGTTATTTGTGATTTACTGCATGTTGCACATGTCCCCCTCAATTTTACCGTCACTTTGTCTCCATCCACATCGATCAGTTCGATATCCCCTCCGTCTTTTGCAAGAGCCGGCTGGATTTCACGGGCAAGTGTTTCTTCGATCAGTTTGATTTTCTGGATATTGGTCAAGGCCTTTTTTTTCATTTGGGGCTGAATCTGTATCGTACCGGTTTGCTGATCGATAATGGCTTGAATCTTTTCATGACACTTGCCGCAGCCCCCTCCGGCCTTGATATAATCCGTAACATCATCGACGGTTGTCAGTCCGTTTTTTGCAACCGCTCGTTTGATTTCAAGATCTGTTACACCGAAACATTCACAGATGATTTCGCCTTCAATCTTTTTCTGGGATTCTCCCCGGTAATAGGTAATGGCCTTATCAAGGGCATCTCTGCCCATGACCGAACAGTGCATTTTTTCTTTGGGAAGCCCCCCGAGATAATCTGCAATATCTTCATTTGTGATTTTTTCTGCTTCTTCCAGCGTAAGTCCTTTCATCATTTCCGTCAGTGCGGAGGAAGATGCAATGGCGCTGGCGCAGCCGAATGTCTGGAATTTGGCATCGATGATACGCTGGTTTTCATCCACCTTAAAGGTCAGTTTGAGTGCGTCACCGCAGGCCAGTGAACCAACCTCACCGATTCCATCCGGTTCATTGACCAAGCCGACATTCCGGGGATTTAAAAAGTGATCTTTTGTTTTTTCCGTATATTCCCACATGACGAAACCTCCTGAAAGAGTACATATTCATTAAATAACCAGGATATCGATGCCGGGTTTTCATTCCAGACTCAATATTCTTCATCTGTTAGATCAATAATATAATACAATTGATGCATGTTACAATACAGCAATACAAAATAATCTGAAAAAACCGTATGTTTTTTTGATCTTGTCTAAACATATTGACAGGATATGATTCAGATCATACATAGGATAATATCAGATTGCCCAGGCCGTTGATTCAATCCAGAAACAGACATCTTCGAGGTGAAATATGGAAATCAGAAAATCTGTTTTTTCCGGGAGCTGGTATCCTTCCAAAGCTTCAGAGTGTGAGGATATGATTCAGCAATTCCTTATGGATGCAAAGAACCGTCGGAAACCAATGGAAAGAAAATACTATGGCGGAATTGTTCCCCATGCCGGGTGGTATTTTTCCGGTAAAATCGCCTGTAATGTGTTTCAGTGCCTGAAGACCGGACCGGATTGTGATGTCATGATTGTTTTTGGTATGCATCTTCACAGGGGGGATTCAGGATACATCATGCCGGCTGGAGCATGGGAAACCCCTTTCGGTAATATCTCGGTGGATGAGAGCCTGGCACAGGAGCTGGTCCGCCGTTTTTCTTTCATCATTGAAACACCGGATGATTTTCAAAGAGATAATACCATTGAGTTGCAGCTTCCGTTTGTAAAATATTTTTTTCCGGATACAAGGATTGTGGCCATCGGTATTCCGCCGACACAGATGGCAGTAGAGGTCGGTGAATTTATTGCAGAGATGTCAGAGCGGCTCGGGGTTTCAATCAAAGTGATCGGGTCCACGGATTTAACCCATTATGGACCCAATTATGGCTTTTCTCCCAAAGGGACCGGCAACAAGGCGCTTGATTGGGTGACCCGGGAAAATGACCGGGGCGTGATCGATCAGATGCTGGCGATGAATCCTACAGGTGTGATTCAGGAAGCCCGTAATAGCGGGAATGCATGCTGTGCAGGAGCAGCAGCAGCTGCCATTGCCGCAGGAAAAAAAATGGGGGCCATCCAAGCTTCAGAAATCGGGTATGCCACCAGTTATGATAAAAGTCCGGGCGACAGCTTTGTGGGGTATGCAGGTATTGTTTTTTAGGAAAGAAATTTTTTGAGGATCAGGGATGCATTGGTGCCGCCAAATCCGAACGAGTTGGTCATGGCACAGGTGACATCTTTTTTTCTGGCGATATTCGGAACATAGTCAAGGTCACATCCCTCTGCCGGATTGTCAAGGTTGATGGTCGGTGGAATGATCCCGTGTTTGATGGTCAAGGCTGTGAAGACGGTTTCAACTCCGCCCGCGCCTCCGATCAGGTGACCGGTCATGGATTTGGTTGAGGAAACCGGAATCAACGCAGCATTGTTTTTAAAAACCGTTTTAATAGCCAATGTTTCACACACATCGTTCATGGGTGTGCCGGTACCATGCGCATTGATATAGTCGATGCTTTCCGGTTGAAGATTGCCATCATCAAGGGCAGCCTGCATGCATCTGGCAGCGCCGTCTCCATTGGGAACAGGAGCAGTGATATGATAGGCATCCCCGCTCATCCCGAATCCGCCGATTTCCGCATATATCGGCGCACCTCTTTTCAGCGCATGATCCAGTGATTCCAGAATGACGATACCGCACCCCTCGCCCAGAACAAATCCGTCCCGATCCCGGTCAAACGGTCTGGAAGCTTTTTGCGGTTCATCGTTTCTCAGGGAAAGGGCTTTCAAGGCATTAAAACCGGCAATGCTTGTGGGGGTGATAACGGATTCAACACCACCGGCGATCATGGCATCCGCATACCCTTTTTGAATGAAGTTATATGCCTCACCAATTGCATGTGTTCCGGCAGCACATGCAGTTGCGACGGATGCGTTCGGACCTTTTGCGCCCACATGGATGGAAATCTGGCCGGCAGCCATATTGGTGATCATCATGGGTATGAAAAAAGGGCTAACCCGCCTGGGGCCCTTTTTCTGGATCAGTTCGATGTTTCTTTCCAGGCTGGCAAGCCCGCCCATGGCGCATCCGATGAGCACTCCGATTCTCTCTGAATTGGATGAATCGATTTTCAGGGCAGAATCTTCCATAGCCATTAAGGATGCTGCAACGGAATAGGAGATATGGGGTTCGGTCCGGTTTGCCTCTTTTTTGGGAAGAAAATCAGCAGGGTCAAAGTTTTTCACTTCACCTGCAATCCGGGTATTAAAATCAGAAGTATCAAATTTGGTTATGGGTCCGATTCCTGATTTTCCACTGCATACCGCACTCCAGGATTCATCCGTCCCGATACCAAGGGGGGTGATCAGTCCAACCCCTGTAATAACGACTCTTCGATTCAAACATCCTCCCTTTCCGGATCAGAAGATTTGATCAGCAATCAGAATGGTTCACGCGTATCACTTTGCATCCATTCATTATTTTGCAAGATTATGAATTGGCTTTGATATAATCAATC
>CAMBQS010000270.1 GCA_945870015.1 Desulfocicer vacuolatum DSM 3385 | reverse complement strand
GAAGAGGGGGTTGCAAAGGCGGAAAAAAAATTGCAGGTGACCAATCTGTATGACCCCAAGCACATTGAGCTGCTCCATCATACCAATCAAGCCCTGAAAGCGCATACCCTGTTTAAGCTGGATGTGGACTATATCGTTAAAAATGGAGAAGTAATCATCGTTGATGAATTCACAGGCCGTCTGATGCCCGGAAGAAGATACAGCGATGGATTGCATCAGGCTCTGGAGGCCAAAGAAAATGTGAAGATTGAAAATGAAAATCAAACGCTTGCGACCATTACGTTCCAGAATTACTTCAGAATGTACGACAAATTGTCTGGAATGACCGGAACCGCAGATACGGAAGCTGCCGAATTTAAAAAAATATACAATCTGGATGTTGTGGTTATTCCGACCAATCAACCCATGATACGTAAGGACTTTCCGGATGTAATCTATAAAACCAAAAAGGAAAAATATGAAGCGGTTCTGGATGAAATCGTTGAACTTCATGAAAAAGGGCAGCCGGTCCTGGTTGGCACCATATCCATTGATATTTCCGAAAGCCTGAGCGAAAAACTGAAGAAACGCGGAATCAAACACTCTGTTTTAAATGCCAAACATCACAGCCAGGAAGCGGAGATTGTTTCGCTGGCAGGTCAAAAAAATGCAGTAACGATCTCAACCAATATGGCAGGGCGCGGTACGGATATTGTACTCGGCGAAGGCGTTACCGATCTTGGCGGGCTTCATATTCTCGGGACCGGCAGACATGAAAGCCGCCGGATCGACAACCAGCTTCGAGGACGTTCCGGCAGGCAGGGAGATCCCGGTTCATCCCGGTTTTATCTTTCGCTTGAGGACGATCTGTTGAGAATTTTCGGAGGGGAACGCATCTCCAACATCATGGAACGGCTCGGAATGGAGGATGGGGAACCGATTGAACACAGACTCATCAGCCGGGCAATTGAAAATGCCCAGGGAAAAGTGGAAGGACATAATTTCGATATCCGTAAACAACTGATCGAATATGATGATGTTATGAATCAGCAGAGAGAGGTTATCTATCGCCAGAGACGGGAAGCCCTGAGCGGTGAAGACCTGAAACCGGAATTTATCAATATTATCGAAGAGCTGTCCGAAATGATCGCTGACCGTTTTGCGGACAATAAACAATCCTCCGAAGATTTGGATTTCAAATCCATAAATGATGCGATTTTTGAACAATTCAATTTTCGAATCGACTTTCCGCAGGTAGTTCCGGATGATCTGACGGAAGAGGGTTTGTCCAGGTTGATTTGTGAAAATGCAATGCAGAAATATCATGAAAAAGAAAACACCATCGGAGAAGGAACTTTCCGGCAGATGGAAAGATTTTTCATGCTGCAAACCGTAGATAACCTGTGGAAGGAACATCTGCTTGCAATGGATCATCTGAAAGAAGGAATCGGTCTGCGGGGTTATGCGCAGCAAAATCCTTTGCTTGTTTATAAAAAAGAGGGATTTGAAATGTTCAATGACATGATCGCAAGGGTAAAAGAAGAAACCCTCAAGATTATGTTCCGGATTCAGATTGTCAGCGAAGAAAAACTGGATGATCTGAGAGAGACCAAGGCGGAAAATCTTGTTTTTTCTCATGGTCAGGAACCGCAGAAAAAAGAACCCCGGAAACGGGAGGGTGATAAAGTAGGCCGGAATTCCCCGTGTCCATGCGGAAGCGGGAAAAAATATAAAAAATGCTGCGGCATTTGAAAAGGGGAAAAGATATCTTCTTTTCATGTTGTCCGGATGGTAATGAAAGACCCCAGACATTTTTCTATCTTGATTTTTCCTGTCATAAATCTTACTATTTCAGAAAAGAAATGAATTTCTCATTTTGCATATTGCATCCGGTTTTTATTGTTATGGGCTTTTTGCATTGTGAAAGCCTGAAAGAATGAAAACAATAAAAAAGACATGATACAGATGATTTTCCTCCATAAAGTCTGTGTGAAAACCTTCAATTATGGCATCTGTTGGAGGTGGAAACATGAGTAGGCAAATACCTGGTTCACAAACCGGGGTATCTATTGAAACCCGAAAAATCATTGCAGAACCTCCCTTATACCGTGTTATGTTGCACAATGATGATTATACTTCCATGGATTTTGTCGTAAATATTTTGGTTATGGTTTTTCGGAAACCAGAGGGGGAGGCGAACCGGATCATGATGAATGTCCATAAAAACGGAGTCGGCATCTGTGGTGTATATCCATATGAGGTTGCAGAAACCAAGGTTGAAACCGTTCACTCGCTGGCAGCCGAAAATGGATTCCCTTTAAAATGTACCATGGAAAAGGAATAATATATGATAAGCAAAGAGCTCAGTGCTGCATTAGGATTTGCCGTTCGTGAAGCCAAAAAAAGACGACATGAATATGTATGCCTGGAACATGTTCTTTTTGCGGTTATCCATGACAGCCGGGGCGTAGAAATAATTGAACATTGTGGCGGCAGCCCTGAAAATCTGAAAATCAATCTGGATAAATTTTTAAATGAACAGATGGAGAGCGTTCCGGAAGACGGTGAATATGTCTTGCAGCAGACCATTGGATTCCAGAGGGTTATTCAACGTGCGGTAAATCATGCCCGATCCGCTGAAAAGCAGACGGTTTCCCTCGGCGATATCATTGCATCCATTTTCCAGGAAAAAGATTCCCATGCAGCCTATTTTTTACAATCTGAAGGACTTACCCGGCTGGATGTGCTCCGATATATCTCCCATCAAAGCGCCAATCTGGCGGATCATCGAAATGATCTGGAAAAACCGGACAAAGAAGATGCAGTGGACAAAGAAGATATAAAAGATGATAAAAAGAAAAAATCTTCGGATATCCTGGAACTGTTTACAACCGATCTGGTGGAACAGGCCAGATTGGGAAAACTCGACCCTTTGATCGGACGGGAAAATGAACTGGAACGCACGATTCAGGTGCTTTGCCGCAGGAGAAAACACAATCCGGTATTTGTCGGAGAGCCGGGAGTCGGAAAAACCGCTATGGCAGAAGGCCTTGCCCTTCGGATCGTTCAGGGGAATATCCCGGATCTGCTGAAAAATACCCATATTTTTGCTTTGGATCTGGGCGGAATTCTGGCGGGAACAAAATTCCGGGGAGATTTTGAACAGAGATTGAAAAAAATCATCTCTGCATTGAAAAAAAAGGAAGATGCCATTCTGTTCATCGATGAAATCCATACCATTGTCGGTGCCGGTGCAACCAGCAGCGGCTCCATGGACGCTTCCAATATTCTGAAACCGGTCCTTACATCCGGTGAGCTCCGCTGCATCGGTTCAAGCACCTATGAAGAATACAGTTCCCATTTTGAAAAAGACAGGGCATTGTCCAGAAGATTTGAAAAGATTGAAATCATGGAACCGGACATTCCGGAAACCATCAAGATACTGAAAGGTCTGAAATCCCGGTACGAGGAGCATCATAATATCCTGTATACGGAAAAAGCATTGAAAGCAGCCGCAGAACTGTCTGCCAAATATCTCAACGACCGTTTTCTGCCGGACAAGGCCATTGATGTGATTGATGAAGCAGGCGCATTTGTGAGGTTAAAAGGTTCAACTCAGAGAAGTAAAATCCATGCTCCGGATATTGAAAAAATCGTTGCCAAAATGGCCCGTATTCCCACACAGAGTGTATCCACCAATGACCGGTCCAAACTTGAATTCCTGGATGAAAAAGTGCGTGAAAAAGTTTTCGGCCAGGATGCTGCAATCTCCTCCCTGGTGATGTCCATCAAACGCTCCAGAGCCGGCCTTGGAATACCGGAAAAGCCCATCGGTTCTTTTTTGTTTACCGGCCCGACAGGTGTCGGAAAAACAGAGGTTTCCAAACAGATTGCGCAGGTTCTGGGCGTTCAGTTTCTGCGTTTTGACATGAGTGAGTACATGGAAAAACATGCGGTTGCCCGGCTGATCGGTGCGCCGCCAGGTTATATCGGATTTGATCAGGCAGGGCTTCTTACCGATGGCATCCGGAAACATCCATACAGCGTTCTTCTGCTGGATGAAATTGAAAAGGCTCACCCGGATCTCTACAACATTCTGCTTCAGATCATGGATCATGCCACCCTTACCGACAACAACGGCAAAAAGGCGGATTTCCGGAATGTCATCCTAATCATGACCTCCAATGCCGGCAGCCGGGAGATGAGTGCAAATGCCATCGGCTTTGGCAATCTTCGCGGGGGTTTGGAAAGCAAGGGAAAGAAAGCGATTGAGAAATTTTTCAGCCCGGAGTTCCGAAACCGGCTGGATGCGATTATCAATTTCAATCCATTGACGCAAATCATTATGGAAAAGGTTGTGGACAAGTTTATCGCCGAACTGAAAGAGCAGTTGTCTGTCAAGAAAATTCAACTGACCCTTTCGGATGCTGCAAGAATATGGCTCGCGAACAAGGGATATAATCCTGATTATGGAGCAAGACCACTTGCAAGATTGATCCAGGTTGAGATCAAGGACAAGCTGTCGGATGAAATTCTGTTCGGAAAGCTGGAAAAAGGCGGACAGGTTACCATTGATCTGGAAAAGGAAAAGTTGTTATTTTCCTATTCCTGATGCTGTTGTTCTATGACAATTTTTTTGCTTTCCGATAAAATCGCCTTTCCGCCTCCGCATCTTGCCGAAAAAGAGGGACTTCTCGCTATTGGCGGGGATCTGTCTGAAAAACGGCTGCTGCTTGCCTACCAGATGGGAATATTTCCCTGGTACTCAAAAGACGAGCCGATCATGTGGTGGACGCCGGACCCGCGCCTTGTACTGTATCCTCATGAATTTAAAATATCCAAAAGCCTGCAAAAAATAATCCGTAAAAATATTTTTTCCATCAGAATTGATACGGCTTTTGATCAGGTTGTCCGTGCCTGTGCTTCCGCACCGAGAAAAAGGCAGGAAGGCACCTGGATTGTGGAGGATATGATCACTGCCTACTGCAATCTGCATGAAGCTGGATATGCCCATTCTTTTGAGGCATGGCAGGAAGACAAACTGGCCGGAGGACTCTATGGCGTGTCCCTGGGAAGATGTTTTTTTGGTGAATCGATGTTTTCCTTTCAGAGCAATTCATCCAAAGTCACATTTGTTTTTCTGGTCGAATATTTACGGCAAAGGTCTTTTGATCTGATCGATTGCCAGATAAAGACAGATCATCTGCTTCGTTCCGGTGCACGGGAGATTCCCCGGAAACATTTTTTAAAGGAGCTTGCCGATTCACTGAAAACTCCTGCCTTGAAAGGAAAATGGTCTTCCGAATCTTTTCTTGAC
>CAMBQS010000269.1 GCA_945870015.1 Desulfocicer vacuolatum DSM 3385 | reverse complement strand
GCTGAAGCAAAAAGCCTGCTCGGCAGATACTATCAGATCCGGGGAAAGGTTGTCGGTGGCCGGAACCGTGGTGGAAAGCTGCTGGGTTTTCCAACAGCCAATATTCACCTTCATGATGAACTCTGTCCCAAAACAGGTGTATATGCAGTTACCGTGGAATGCGTAACCGGTAAACATATCGGGGTGGCCAATATCGGATACAGCCCGACTTTTGATGACCATGTTTTCACGGTTGAAGTTCATATACTGGACTTTGATGAAAATATTTACGGGCAGAGAATTCGTGTCAACTTTATTGACCGTCTGCGCAGTGAACAGAAGTTCGTAAACATATCAGAGCTTTCAGATCAGATCCGGAAAGATATTGAAAAAGCCCGAAAGATTCTAACATGAGCATTTTCTGTTTATCATCCAATTCGCCTGCTCTTGTTTCCTATGACTCGGCCGATATATCAGAGGGTTTACATTGAAAAAAAAAATGATCTTATCCCTGCTTGCAGGGATCGTTATTTCCGTCATTGCTTTATATTTTGCATTTAAAAATGTTCCATTTTCCGAACTGATCGGGTATTTCCAATCCATTGATTACTTCTGGATGTTGATTTCTCTATTGTTTGTCGTGTTCAGCTTTTTTTTGAGAGTCCTCCGATGGCAGGTAATCCTCCGAACTTCTTCAATGGTAAGCTTCTGGAGAGCCTATCATCCGATGATGATCGGGTTTATGCTGAACTGCGTATTGCCCGCCAGAATCGGTGAGCTTGCCCGGCCGGCGATTCTCCAGCAAAAAGAAAAAATCCCATTTATCACAGGGCTGGCAACCGTTGCCACTGAGCGGCTGTTTGATCTTCTTTTTCTGATTCTTCTTTTTGCTATTGTCCTCTCTTTCATTGACATTGACCCGGATATCAAGATGACTTTCGGTTCTTATACGTTAAACCGCAGCATGCTTATGACCATTGCAACCGGTATGGTGAAACTCAGCCTGATTCTGATCGCAGGTATTGTCCTGATATCCATTGACCGTATCCGGAAACTGGCAAAATGGATAATCATGAAAATTCCGGGTATTCTTTCGTTCACAGGCAGCAAAGGACAAGAAATCATCGGCAGGTATTTCTGTCTGCCGCTGGTAAGTATTATTGAAAACATTGCAGCAGGATTTGGTCTGGTAAAAAATTTAAAAAATCTGTCCCTGTGTCTGTTTTTTTCACTGACCATATGGTTGATGCAGGCGGTTTCTTACTATATAATCACCCTTGGCTGTCCGGGAGTCGACGTGTCATTTTTTGAAGCTGCCGCGGTTTTGATTATTATCTGTTTCTCCATTGCGCTTCCATCGGTTCCCGGATTCTGGGGGTTATGGGAAGCCGGAGGAGTATTTGCATTATCCCTTTTTGCAATCGGATCCAAAGAGGCATCCGGCTTTGCACTTGTCAGTCACGCGATACAGATGTTTCCCGTTATCATTGCCGGATTTGTTTCCGCAATTGTTTATGGAGTCAATATCAGACAAATAAAATACCATTCATAGAGAGAATTATATGGCAATTTTAAAAATCATTACCTATCCGGACCCTTTCCTGAAAAAGAAAACTAAGCCGGTGGAAGATATCAATAATGATGTTCAAAAACTGATCGAGGATATGGCGGACACCATGTATGAAGCCCCTGGTGTCGGACTGGCGGCGATCCAGGTGGGTGAAGACAGAAGCATCATTGTTTTTGATCCGGAAGCGGATAAAGAAAACAGACCTTACCAGGTTCTGATCAACCCTGAAATTGTTTCAAAAGAGGGAGAATTCCTGTCTGAAAACGAAGGATGCCTGAGTGTTCCGGAATTCAGATCCGATGTAAAACGGGCTGAATTCACAGTGGTTACCGGTCTGGACAGGAACGGCAATCCTGTCCGGATGGAAGCGCATGGTTTGCTGTCCGTAATCCTCCAGCATGAAATCGATCATCTGAACGGAATTCTTTTCATTGAACGGATCAGCTCTCTGAAAAGAGGCATATACAAAAGAAAGGTTAAAAAACAACTCAGGGAAAATGAATAAATCTCCTGGAATTATTTTCTTCGGAACACCTGAATTTGCCGTACCGGCTCTCCACAGCCTTCACAAGAGCCGGTTCACAATCTCTCTGGTAGTGACACAACCGGATCGGCCCAGAGGAAGAGGCCGGAAATTGTTGCCCTCCCCTGTGAAAGAAGCTGCTTTGCAACTGGGCTATGAGGTACTCCAGCCGGATTCGATCCGCTCGGATCATTTCCATCAGACGATGGCTTCCTATAATCCGGATTATCTGGTCGTTGTGGCGTTTGGTCAATTCATACCGGAAAACCTGCTCACCTTGCCGAAAAGATATCCAGTCAATATTCACCCGTCATTGCTGCCCAGGTATCGGGGGCCGGCCCCAATCCAGTGGGCGGTGATCAATGGGGATAAAGAGACCGGTGTAACCATTATGGTTCTGGATGCAGGCATGGATTCAGGTGATATCCTGCTTGCTGAAAAAGAAAAGATTTTTCTAGATGACACATCCGCTACCCTGCATGACCGGCTTGCTGAAAAAGGTGCGAACCTGCTGGTAACCGCTCTGGAACAGATTGAGATAAACAACCTGCAGCCAACACCTCAGGATCACAGCCAGGTGGTTGTTGCGCCATTGTTAAAAAAAGAGGATGGACGGATCGATTGGACGCTCGATGCGGACAGGATCGAGGCCTTTATACGGGGCATGACACCCTGGCCCGGTGCTTTTACCTTCTGGGGTGAAAAATGTCTGAAACTGTTCAAGGCCAAAACCGCTTCCATGACAGAACCATCCCCGCCGGGAACCATTATCCAGGGATTTCAGGATGAGCTTCGTATTTCCACTGGAAAAGGAGCGCTTTCCATTCTGGAAATCCAGGGTTCATCCGGAAAACGTCTTTCTATCCGGGATTTTTTACGCGGAACCAGAATAATACCGGGAATGATATTCACATAGCAGATCTGCCGAGGAAGCCAGATGCCGGATGCCCGCCAATTAGCATTAGAGGTTTTAAACGCCCTTGATCAGAAAAAAGGAACGCTGGATCATGTCATGGAAAACCTCCTTGAAAAAAAAGAGGAACTATCAAAGAAAGACCGTTCCCTGACCCATTCACTGGTATTTGGGGTTATACGATGGCGGAACAAACTGGACTGGATCATTGGCCATTACAGCAAAACCCCTCTCAAAAAAATCGACCCGGCTGTTTTAAACATTTTGCGGTTAGGTGTTTTCCAGATCTTGTATATGGACAGGATACCTGACTCCGCAGCCGTCAACACATCTGTTGAGCTGGGAAAAAGCAGCGGCCGGCCATGGGTTACCCGGTTTATCAATGGACTGCTCCGGAATGTTACAAGACATCGAACCGATATTCCATTCCCACTTATGGAACCGGATTATGCAAAATATCTCTCCGTATCCTGCTCTTTTCCTTTGTGGCTGGTGGAAAAATGGCTGGCTCGATATACAAAAGAAGAAACAGCAGCCATGTGTGAGGCTGCCAATGAGATTCCGCCAATCACCATCCGAACCAATACGCTGAAGATCACACGGGAAAAACTGGAAAAAGCCCTTGAACCCGAAGTAAAAACCATTGAGCCAACACCCTGTTCTCCATTCGGGCTAAGGCTCACGGCTCCAAAAGCTCCGATATCACAACTTGAAGCGTTTCAGAACGGCTGGTTTCAGGTGCAGGATGAGGCAGCTCAAATCGTATCTATGCTGATCGCTCCGAAACCCGGGCAGAAAATTCTGGATGCCTGCGCTGGTCTGGGCGGGAAAACAGCACACCTTGCCCAAATGATGAACAACCAGGGGCAGATCATTGCTCTTGACAACAACTCGCAAAAACTTCAAAAATTGAAGCATGAAATGAACCGTCTGGGAATTCAAATTGTGGAAACCTGTTTGTTTGACTTGCATCACCACCCGGGAAATATTCTTTCCGGGCAATTGGATCATGTTCTGCTGGATGCACCCTGCTCCGGGTTGGGGGTGATTCGCAGGAATCCGGATATAAAATGGGAGGAATCCAAAAAAAATCTTGACGGTTATCAGAAAAGACAGATCCTGTTTCTGTCAAATCTTGTGGATCTGTTGAAACCAGGGGGGAGATTGACCTTTGCTGTTTGCAGCACGGAAACAGAAGAAACCGATCAGGTTGTCGAAAGCTTCCTGAACCATCACCCGGATTTTCAACTGGAAGACCGGCGGGAAGCGTTACCCAGCACAATGATTCCGGAAATCTATCATGACAGCCGATTGACAACCCATCCCCATCGCGATTCCATGGATGGTTTTTTTTCGGTCTGTTTCCGAAAGTCAGGTAAAATGTGATTGTCAAAATTGCCAAAATTATCTTGCTTGCACTGCTTTTCCTCTTGTCAGCAGGAATCAGTGCGTATATGGCACTCACTTTTATTATTAAAAGTGGAGATACCGTTATCGTCCCGGATCTGACCGGGAAAGAGATTGTATATTCCCTTGAGGTTTTAACGGATCTTGGTTTAAACACAAAAGTAAGCGGATCTGAATACAACGAGATTATCCCGAAAAATCATATCATTTTTCAGGATCCGGAGCCTGGCTCGGAAATTAAAAAAGACCGTGATGTCAGAATTGTTATTTCAAAAGGCCCACAAACCATTATCATGCCGAACCTGGAAGGACTCATTATCCAGCAGGCCAGAATTATCGCAGAAGAGAACGGCCTCTGCCATGGGCAGCTCTCTGTTTCTTATAGTAAAACCTTCAAAAAAGATATGGTCATGGCACAAGCACCCTTGCCTGGAACTCTTGTCACAAAAGGCAGTTGCATGGATATCCTTTTAAGCAACGGTATTCAGCCGGTACAATATATGATGCCGGAAGTAACCGGCACAACATTGGATGAAACCATCCGGATTTTCGAATCATTGAACCTGACTCTGGGAGATATCCAGTCAACCTATGATGCCGGCAAACCCATAAACCGGATTGTGTCTCAGAATCCATTGCCGGGTTATCCGGTAGCTGAAAACAGCATCGTGAATCTTACCATGAATCGCGAACCAGGCTCGAAAAACCAGAATCTGATCCATGAAACCGGAGGTGTTCACCTTTTCCGGTTCAAACTGGAAATCGGCTTGATGCGAAAACGTATTCAGATTAATGTTAACTGTTTTGGCGTAACAGTTGACCTGATAGATCAATATATAAAGCCTGGTGAGGAGCTATGGACCCTGATCCCCAGGAATCTGGATGCCACCCTTTTCCTGTATGAGGATAATGAGTTGATAA
>CAMBQS010000268.1 GCA_945870015.1 Desulfocicer vacuolatum DSM 3385 | reverse complement strand
GGGGGCTGCACAGTTCATTTTATCGATTATGGAGAAGATTCCGGCCCGATTATCGGGCAAAAAACCTTTCCCATCGAACCCGGCGATACCCTGGACTTGATCAAAAAAAAGGGGCTGGAAAAAGAGTGGGAGCTTTACCCGGAATGCATTCAGTTGTTTGCCGCAAACCAGCTTCATGTAGACAGAGTGACCTTCCCGACTGAAAACGGCAAAACATATCAAAGGAGTATTGTAACGATCCGGGAATAATTTTTTTGGATAAGACCATTATGAAAACGATCACGGCTGCAAATGCGAACCGCGAATTTTCCAATTTGCTTCGGGAAGTGCGCAAGGTGGAAGAGATTACAATACTGTCAAGAGGGACGCCCGTGGCAAAAATCATTTCCGTGAAGTCAGTAGTACTGCAAAAAAATGCAATGAAAAGCCTGCTTTTATCCCGATTGAAAACCCAGAGCGTCAACGGCTCTCGAAACTGGACCCGTGACGAACTATATAAGGATTCATGATGCGTGTCGCCTTGGTCATCTGGAGAGGTGTTACCGTGGTGAATCCCTTTGCAGCACCCTCTTCTCCGCTGCTCAACAAAATTTTACAAGCCGGATGATGCATTCAAAACAAGAAAGATCAAGAAGGCGTCCCTAAATTCCCTTTTCAGTGTTATTGCACTTGTAAATAATAGTTGACAATAGTTGACATATTGTGTAATGTAACACCATGGAAAATAAACTAAACATCAAAAATATTAATCAAAGGGTGCAAGAGCTTGGACTGAACCAAACAGCGCTTGCCAAGAAAATGCAGGTATCCAAAGAAGCTGTATCCAAATGGCTCCAGAATGAGAAATATCCACGCCCCGACAAACTTTTAAAATTGGCGCGCCTTTTGAATCTCAGCTTTAGTGAACTGGTCTGTAAAGTTTCCACAGGAAACGAACCGGTCATCGCCTTCCGCAGAAAAGGCGCTCATAAGATTACACCCGAATATATCAATCAGGCCAAGGACATGGGGATGATGCTGACTGAATTGACGTCATATCTCCCTTTTGATGATCTTTCCCAACCGGCTATTCTGAAGTCTCCTTCCGTTGATTATGATTATGTTCGAAAAGTTACAAATCGTGTCAGGGGAAAAATCAAGATTCGTGAAAGCGATGAAATCCGCTTCGATAACCTGATTAGATTTTTTAATGATTTACAGGCTGTTATTATTCCAGTCCTCTGGGGCAACAGGGAGAATCACGAAAATGCGCTTCATATCTATCTGCCTGAATCAATGACGACCTGGATTTACTTAAACCTTGACTGTCGGATGCATGATTTTAAATTTTGGATGGCTCACGAATTGGGTCACATTCATGCCCCAACGCTGCAAGGGGAGGCAGGAGAGGACTTTGCTGATAATTTTGCGGGCGCGTTGTTATTTCCTCACGATTTGGCAAAAAGCGAGTATGACGCGTTGAGGCATTTTGGTGATATTTGGACTCAGATTAATCGTATCAAGTCCCTTGCGGAAAAACTTGTCGTATCTCCATTAACAGTTTATTATCAGATCAACAAATATGCCGATTATAGCGGGAACCCCAAGATTGATCTGGAATCGAGCAAAGCGATCTATCAGGTCACTACCAATTTTAACAAACAGTTCCAGCGGGTCAGCGAAGGTCACTTTGGAACTAAATCACCTTCACCGTCGCGCTATGTTGCCAGTGCAAAGGAATATTTTAGCAGCCCTTTCTTTGATATCCTTGGTAAATATTTGATCGAACATCACAAATCGGCAAGCTTTATTCAAAGCCTTCTAAACATACCGCTCCTTGATGCACAAAACGTGTATAAGGAGCTTCGTTAATGGTACAAAACCGAATTCTCATAGATTCCAACGCTTACTTTAGATTGGCGCAAAGCATTCACCCGCTTTTAGACGTGGAATTCGATGATAAACGATATTGTCTATACTGTCTCAAAGAGTTGCAGGATGAATATAATAAAAGCTCTCGTTTAAAAAATGCTTTTTCATGGGTGAATGATCCGGATTATGTGAAGAATCGCTCTCACTTGCTGAAGGTAACGAGGGAAGAAACGTTGGAAATCAGAAGATCCTATGAATTCATTCTCGACTATGTTCGCAACGTGCATCCTGGTGTATCGAAGGTTGATGTTCTCTGCCTTGCTCATGCGGAGCAACTCTGCATACCGGTTGTCACGGATGATGAGGAAATGAGGATAGCTGCTGAAGCCTACAATATCAAAACGTTTAAGACCCTCGAACTTCTCAAGCTGATGCTGGATTGTCGCTATATTGACATTAAGAAAATTAGAGAGATCGCCGCCTATTGGATTTATCTCAACGACAAACCAAAAGATTTTATTGTTGATTACAAAAGGCTATTTGGTGAAGCACCACCGAAATAGTCAGTGGGAGCTTTATCCGGAATGCATCCAGTTGTTTGCCGCAAACCAGCTTCATGCAGACAGAGTGACCTTCCTGACTGAAAACGGCAGAGCATATCAAAGGAGCATTGTCACTATCCGGATATAAAAATCCTGACAATAATGGGAAAAGCCACCAATGTTCCAAGTGCGGTTCCAAGGTTGGTCAGAATGACAACCAGCAGAATCCGGGTGATATTGTTTTTCCAGAACCCTTTTAATGTAGTGATATCATCCAGCAGGCTTTCGAAATCCTTGACTTTGGGTTTACGGAAAAACGCCTCAACAAGGCCCGCTACCCATCCGGTTGCGATCATGGGATGCAATGCAGCAAGGGGTGCTGAAAGGATGGCGGATAAAATGGTTGCCGGGTGGGACAGCGCAATGAGTGCACCGATTCCTGCCAGCAAACTGGTGGTCAGTGCCCACCACAACATCATATCGGTTCCGGCTTTGGCGCCTTCATAAAAAAAGCCCACCCCAAAAAGTGCCACTATCAGTAAAGGGATGGACCATTTGATTACGTTCCCCCATTTTCCTTTGGGGGGGAGCTGTTCAAGCGCATGGATATCGATCTCTGTATCCCAGTATTTTTGAATGCCGGGAACATGTCCGGCGCCGACAACCGCAACAATCCTATTTCCCGGGGCGGTTTTTATTTTTTGTGCAAGGTATTTGTCCCGCTCATCGATCAGAATCTCCCGTAAGACAGGATGGGATTTTCCAACATCCGACAGTATGGTCTGGAGAACATCCTCCTGCTTCATTTTTTCAATGTCTTCTTCACTGATTTCATCCACCTCACCCACAGACATCAGCAACTGAAACATCAATTTCATCTTTTCCCAGGTACCCATGATCCGCCATGCACGGGAAAGTGTGATCTGGATCTCCCGGTCAGCAAGGTGAATCGTGGCTGAAATGGCTTCTCCTGCGTCCATCGCCCGAAGCATCTCTTCGCCTGGTTTGATGTCAAACTTTCCTGCAAGCCGTTTTTGAAAGGAGGCCAGAAGCAGATTGGAAAAAAGAAGAAATACCTTTTTTTCTTTAATGACTTTTATGATGTCCATATTCTGCCACCGGTCTTTTTGCCGGATGGCTTGAAATCGTGAGAGGCAGAGTTCAACACAGACCGTATCCGGCTTCTCCTCCTGGATCACTTTTTCGACTAGCTCTGCACTTTCTCTGGATACATGGGCTGTACCGATGAGGATGACGGATTTATGATCCGCGGTTTCAAGGGTTATGATATTGTTGTTGTCAACAATTTCCATTCGGTATATTTTCCTTAGACTTTTGAAAGTGGCTCATCAATTTTGTAGATCGGATACACCCAATACACCGGCTATGTCAAGCATGGTCTGAATATTGACGGATGAATCGGCCAATTACACTGTGAAGGGAGAAACCGCATGGCATTGAACCGCCAGCCGGATCCGGAAACCGGTTATATGAAAAACAAACCCTATTATCTGGAATCAGACAACGAGATTTCCATATTTGAAACCGCATATGATGCAAAACTTCCTGTGATGCTCAAGGGACCGACCGGATGCGGGAAAACACGTTTTGTGGAACATATGGCGTATCGGTTGCAGCGGCCATTGATTTCAGTTTCCTGTCATGAAGATCTGTTTGCATCGGATCTGATCGGAAGATTTCTGTTGAAAAATGAAGAGACGGTCTGGGTTGACGGCCCGCTTACCCGCGCGGTCCGGGAGGGAGCCATCTGTTATCTGGATGAGGTGGTTGAAGCGCGGAAAGATACAACCGTTGTGATCCATCCCCTTACCGATGACCGGAGAATTCTGCATATCGACAAGAAAGGGGAGACCATCGCCGCACATCCGGATTTTCTTCTGGTGATATCCTATAACCCGGGATACCAGTCCATTCTCAAGGATTTGAAACAGAGCACCCGGCAGCGGTTTGTTTCACTTATGTTCCATTATCCGGAACCCTCAAAAGAAGCTGAAATTGTCAGCCATGAAGGGCAGGTGGATATGGATATTGCTGTCCGGCTGGTATCTTTAGGGGGGAAAATCCGGAATTTGCGGGAGCATGGTCTCACCGAGGGGGCAAGCACCCGTTTGCTCATTTATGCAGCGCAGTTGATCCGGAGAGGAATTCCCATGCAGGATGCCTGCCGCACAGCGATCTGTCTTCCTTTAACCGATGACACGGGCTTACAGGAAACCCTGAAAGACCTGATTGAAGATATTCTGTAAAAGAGTTTCCGGAACATGAGAAACGATCCATTGAAACCCCTTTATCTGTTTGACCCGGAGTTTGCCCAAAAGGTGAAGGAGCGGATCGATTCTTTCCAAATTCAGTCGGAACCGGCAAGTATTGTTCTTTTTGTAGAGGAAACCCTCTGGGGGATTTCCCAGGAATTGTCCTTTGGAAAAGCCGTTGCAGAAGGATATCTGCAGTTGATGGAAGATTCGGATCAGCAGACCCTTGACCAGTATAAAACGCTCATCCGAAATGCGGAAAAGGACAGCGGCCCGACCCTTGCCAGAATCATGGCAGAAGCCCTGGTTCCGATTCTGAAAATCAATGACCCGGCGTTTCTGGAGCATTTTTTAACAGTCATCCGGATCATGCAGTCAAAGGGAGTGTATGCACTCGCTGCTCCTCTTGGAGCACTCACCGCTCTGTTGAATTCAGGAAACCTGTCTGCCGGACAGGCATTTCTTCATGTTCTGGAAGATGCCTTTGGTCAGGATATGAATTACAACCAGTGCAAACAGGTTGCAGCACTTCTGTCACAAATGTGTCAATGGCTTCCGGATCAGAAGAAAATCCGGGTGATGACCGAGCTTTGCAGGATTATCCGGATGGATGTTTCACTGGCGGAACCATTTATCGAAAGCTTGAAG
>CAMBQS010000267.1 GCA_945870015.1 Desulfocicer vacuolatum DSM 3385 | reverse complement strand
GCAACCCAGAGAGTCGGTGAAGGCTTTTATAATGCCGGTAACTATACGCTGTCATTAAAAAATTTATTGGACGCCTACGAAATCATTCCGGATGACCCCTATTTGAATAACAGTCTGGGACTCGTTTATCTGGCAAAAGACCGATACGACTTGGCTGAGGATCATTTTAAAAAAGCATTGGAGCTGAAAAAAGACTATATTGATGCAAAAAATCATCTTGGGGCAGCATATCTTAAACAGGAAAAATGGTCTTTGGCAATAGAATGCTTTGAGGATGTCTCCAAAAATCTTGTATATTCCTATCCGGAAATCCCTTTTTCAAATCTAGGGTGGGCCTATTTCCATCAGAAAAAATATGAGAAAGCAAAAACATATTTTAACAAATCACTGGAAATCAAACCGGATTTTTTAATCTCCATTCACGGGTTGGCTTTTGTTTATTTAGAAACCAAATCTTATCTCCAGGCGATTGATTTTCTTAATCAGGAACTCACAAAAAATCCTGCTGCTGCCATTCTTCATTCTGATATAGCAAAAGCATATGAAGGAATAAATGATATTTCAAAAGCAAAAAGATCATGGGACATGGTATTGAAACTCGTTCCGGAAACGTCGCCGCTTGCAAGGGAAGCCAAAAAAAAACTTGTTGAATTGAATTAATCAGCGACTGTAGAATTGTTCCTTTTCTGCTCCAACTGAATAACTGACGGTGTCAAAAATATCAGGAGCTCATTTCTGTTGTCTATATCAGTATTAGACTTAAAAAGCCTTCCTAAAACAGGAATTTCGGAAAGCAGAGGAGTTCCGGAATTGCTTTTATTATCTGTTGTTTTGACAATACCACCGATAACAATGGTGTCATTGTCGTTCACTAGGAGTTCAGTTTGAGCTTCATTGGTTGAAAGAGAGGGGACGCCATTGGTAATGGAGTCAATATCATTTTTTGTCAAATAAACCGTCATTGAAATTCTTCTATCCGGAGTCACGTGGGGAGTTACTTCCAACAGCAAATCAATATTTTTAAATTTTACTGAAGATCCTCCGGATGTATCCCGCTCAAGATATGCAAATTCAAGCCCTTGCTTAATTTTTGCCTTTTTATTATCAAGTGTGAGTATTCTTGGAGACGAAATGACTTTGACATCACCCTTTGTTTCAGATGCTCTTATCTGAGCTTGCAAGTTTAAAAAATCTGACCCCAATATATTGTAAAAATTAAAGGCTCCACTATTGACTGGCGCAGAAGTAGGAAAATTCAGGGCAACACTGAAGTCTTTGTCTCTGCCTGTCCAGGCAGTTTGAGTTTTGGCAAAACTCAAACCGAGGCCCAGTTCCCGTGTAAAATTTTTTGAAACTTCCACCACTTTTGCTTCAATCATAATTTGCGGCGTCACTTTGTCAAGACGATAAATAGTCTCCCTGACCTGATCAATTTTTGACTGGATATCGGTAACAATGAGCATATTGGTTCGCTTATCAACGCTTATTTTCCCTCTGTCTTTTGTAAGAATTTGATCAATATGAGGTTTTATATCCGTTTCTGCGTCCGAATAGTTTATCGGGATATATTCTGTTATCAGCGGTTCAAAACTTTCCTTATCCTCTAAGGATTTCTTTTTTTCCGTAATGGTTTCCTGAAAAAATTTTTCTTCTTTCCTAATTGTCTCAAGAGTTGCAATCCGAATAATGTTTCCTTCTTTTTTCTGCCCAAGATTATTCATCTTCAAGACAAGGTCCAAAACCTGATCCCAGGGAACCGGATCTTCCAGAGCCAAAGTGACTTTCCCTTCAACATCTTTATCAATGGCGAAATTCAGCCCGCCAACGCTTCTTAAAATCCTGAAGACATTTTTGATATCAGTCTCATAAAAATCCAGTTTGATTTTTTCTCCTGTAAATTTTTTTGGAGGACCATATATCTCTTCTTCAAGGGTTTTTGGTTTGCCGGCGGATTCAGATGATTTTCCCTGAGACGCGGGTTCTTTCTTCTTAGAATCTATTGTTTCGGTTTGAACATTACCGGTGACGGTTTTCTTTGCCTTGGCGAAAACCGGTGGGTCAAGCAAGGTTGGCTCAAAATACATTGAAATGGTATTTTTATCTTGGACTACCCGATAGGGAACAAGATCTCTGATATTTATTTCTATTTTAGAATTTTTTTGTTTTCCAGGGATCTCAACCGGCATAAGACTTTCAACGGCTGATTTGAAATACTGAGTCAGCAATGGCCGTTTATGATTATCCGGAATGATGGTATTATAAAGGTTCAGGTATAATTTTTCCTTGCCGCCCAGTGTGATATCATATTTTACAGGATGATTGGTTTCAACAACGATATTGGATTTCCCATCCTCCATTGAATTGAATTCAATATTCGTCAGTGTTGCTGTCTTCGCCGGAATTATAATCTCGTTTCCCTTTTCCGGAGTGCTGGTTGAATTTTTGTCCTCCACACTTAAAAGCGGTTTAGGGCCAATTTTTCCTTTTGCCTGATTTTTCCCCATGGGTTGAGAGAGTGAAAATTTCAAGATATTCTCAGCTTCAGCCACTTCATAATCAAGATCCTTAATTAACAGTATCTCAATTTTGGCCGTTGTCATCTCCTTGTCGGCATAGTTCACAATCACATTACTGATAAATTCGTTTTCCTTAACATTGGTTCTGAAATCAGGGGATATTTTGGTTTCCGGAAGATAGACGGCGATTCCAAAAGGAAAGGATTGCTTTATGGATGTGTAGACCAGCTTCTGATTCCCCATGACACTGATAACAATACCCTGCTCCAATATATCAACATTGACAGCACTGATCTGTCTGACATTTCGGACATCCGCTATTGTTTCTGTTGTTTTAGCTTTGGCCTGATCCTGTTCAGCAGTTTTTGTGTTCTCAGTTTTCTGGGCAACACACCCGGCGAATAAAAATACGGTCAAAAGAAAACTCAAAATATTAATCGTCATATTTTTTAATTTTTTTGTCGGGGGGAAAGGCATATCACTCCTCATCATCATTTTTATGAAGTTTTATTTCCTGAGTCTGCTCTTTAAGCTTGCCTTTAAAATCTTTAACAAGCTCGGTAACCACAACACTGCCATCATTTATTTCAGTAATTTTTCCTTGATTCTTTCCTATAAAGGTGCCGATTGACACTTCATACCCTTTCCCGGTAGCCTCTTCAACCATTGCAATTCGTTTGTTCCCCATTATGACGACAGCAACGAGACGAATTTGACTCAATTCTATTTTTTCAAGGGGTGTCAGAATTCTTTGAGGTTGATCATCAATCGCAGGCTTTGATTCCTCTGCCTTTTCCTGGAAAAGCGGTAAGAAAGGATCAATTTTCCCTTGTGGATCATAAAATTCCGTCTTTTCATTATCCTTTAAAGGTTCCTGTGCCAGAAGATCATTTTTAATTTCAGCCGGCTTTAAATCTTCCCTTGGAATTTCAGTTTTCTTCTCTATATTGGCTGTTGGATTTTGAGTAACAGGAGGAGGAATTTTCCCTGAAACACCTTCAGGGGCAGAAGATTTGTTCACACTTGCCTGGTCATTGCAGGCACTGAAAAATAATAACAAGCAGATTAAAATTATGAAAAAAAATGTTTTTGATTTATACATTGTCCCTATGTCTTTTTAATTTGTAGCTTTTGATTTTGATCTTTTTGCTTCTCTTTCTCCTGGGAAGCTTGTTTCTCCAAGAACATATAAGTTACTGCCTTACAGCTCATTTCAAGCAGTTGCCCATCTTGTTTACTTTTCACATCCACATCATGAATATTCACTATTCTGTTAAGCTGAAGAACCTGGAAGAAAAAATCTGCAACCTGGTGAAATTTCCCTTCAACCTTTATGGATACAGGAATTTCACTGTAGAATTCTTTATTCATTTCATTATCAGGCTGAAACAGGTGAAAGGATAGTCCGGCATTACTACCGGCCATGGATATCCCTGTCAGCAAAGACGGAATCTCTCTTTTATTAGGAAGGGCTTTCATGGCCTCATTAAATAAATCAAGGGTCTCGGCCATCTTTTGTTCATAAATAGTAATCTCTTCCGCTCTTTTTTTATAGCTCAAAAGCATGTCCGCCTGGGCTTTATAAGTCTTCTGAACCTTGGTATATTCTTCCTGCCTTGGCATTAAAGCAAAATAATAATATGCACCCCCAAGGATAGTGAATGTCACTATACAAATCAGCAGACGCTGAATTCTTGTAAGCATTCCGATTTTTTCAAGAGCAATGGTGATTTTCCCTTTGAATCCTTC
Source organism: Desulfocicer vacuolatum DSM 3385 (assembly GCA_945870015.1). Taxonomy (GTDB): domain Bacteria; phylum Desulfobacterota; class Desulfobacteria; order Desulfobacterales; family SURF-7; genus QZKS01. The sequence goes on along the minus strand of CAMBQS010000267.1, from coordinate 1,056 downwards.
CATTCTATTTTTTAGGCTGCTCATTTTTACCCTTTTTTAAATCTTCTTTCTTCCCTTCTTCTTGGCTTTTTTCTGTTTGGCACAGTAATTCAAATGACTTTAACATCACATCATCTTTAAATGTTTTCATTTTCGCTGTCTTCAGGTCAACTTTACTAAAAAGCATGGATTTTTCAAGTTTTTCCATGAACTCGGCAATGGTCGGATTATCAAAGGCAATCCCCTTGATAGTCAGCCCGGTTGCGTCCGTTTTAAAGCTTTCAAGCCACATCCTTTCAGGGATAACAAGGTCAGTCATACTTTTGAATAGTATAAAATGTTTTTCTTTCTGTTTTTTTAAGTCAGAAACGATTTTAAGCTTTTCATCAAGTGCCTTCAGATCATTTTTAATCTGGGTAACCCTGTCAGCTTTCTCTTTGTATTTTGCGATCTGCTGATTTACCTGTTCGGTTTTCTCTTTAACAGTCCTGATCTGCTTATCCAAAGCCTGAGTATACCAGAACATCAAAACCGAAGTGAAGAGAATCAGCAGAAAAAAAATGGAAATCTGCCGCCGGATATTTTCTTTTTTTCTGGCTATTCTAAAGGGTAACAGATTGATCTTTATCATTTATCATCTACTCTTCGTAATGCAAGCCCAATAGCTATAGGCGCCTGTGGAGCTGTCTTGGTTATAAAAGAGTCTGGAAATTTCTTTTCGTTGATGATGAGTCCCTCAAATGGATTGATGATTGAGATATCAGCATCCAGTTCTGAAAGAAGGCATTCTTTGAACCCATCGACAAAAACACCGCCGCCGCTCAATACTATTTTTTCAACTTTTTCATTATTGGAGCTGGATTGAAAAGCATTCACCACTTCAAGAATTTCCGAACACCATACCTGTGCAATCTTTAAACCAATAGAGTGAATTGTATCCCGGCTGACAGCACCCTTTCTCTCTCCGTTCAATGCCTGTTCAGCTTCTTCAATGGTTATTCCGGCCTGATTAGAGATTTCTTCCAGAATCTGGTTGGTTCCGGACATATTATCTCTCATCATCAGAGATGCATTGGC
>CAMBQS010000266.1 GCA_945870015.1 Desulfocicer vacuolatum DSM 3385 | reverse complement strand
CTTTTTGTTTTCAACAGAAAGAGAATATGCCAGAGAATACGGGCTTTCGGAAAAGAGACTGAAGATAATGAAGCCGGATGTTCTGATCATGCATCCCGGCCCTCTAAACCGGGGTGTTGAAATTTCACCGGCTATCGCGGACGGAAAACATTCTGTAATACTGGATCAGGTAACCAATGGAGTAGCGTTAAGAATGGCGCTTTTTTATCTACTAGCTGGAGGGATCAGAAATGCTGATGATTAAAGGAGGAACTCTGATTGATCCTGGGAATATTACAGGTTGTTATGATATCATTATTCAGAATGGGAAGATTGCCGGAATCCTGAAACCCGGGACCTATAAAGAGCCCGTAAAACAAGATGATGTGGTGATCGATGCCGGGGGTAAAATCGTTACTCCGGGTCTGATTGATATGCATGTTCACCTGAGAGAGCCGGGGCATGAGTATAAAGAAACCATCGCTTCCGGTTGTATGGCGGCAGCCAGTGGAGGATTTACAGCCGTATGTTCAATGCCCAACACAAATCCGGTCAACGACTGCGCTGAGATTACAGCGTATATCATAGAAAAGGCCAGACAGGCCGGGAAGGCCCGCGTCTATCCGGTGGCATCCATCAGTATGGGGCTTAAGGGAAAAAACCTTTCCGCATTTGGAGAGCTGAAACATTCCGGCGCAGTTGCGGTTACAGATGACGGACTTCCGGTATCCGATTCTCAGCTTATGAGAAGGGCTATGGAGTATGCCATGGGTTTTGATTTGCCCGTGATTTCTCATGCAGAGGATCTTCAGCTTTCCGGGAATGGCGTGATGAATGAGGGCTTTTCCGCTACCCGGATGGGGCTTGCTGGAATACCAAACGCATCGGAAGCGGTCATGGTAATGCGGGATATTGCTTTATGTGAGCTGACAGGTGCCGGACTTCATATCGCTCATGTCAGCACAAAAGAGTCGGTTGATGCCATCCGGGAAGCGAAAAAAAGAGGGCTTCCTGTCACGGCTGAAACAACTCCTCACTATTTTTCTTTGACAGATGAGGATATCATTGAGTATAATACCAACTTCAAGATGAATCCCCCATTGCGATCTCAAAAGGATAAAGAGGCTGTCCGGCAAGGTCTGGCTGATGGAACAATCGATGTGATTGTAACAGATCATGCACCACATTCTTCCCTTGAAAAAGATGTTGAATTCAGCCAGGCAGCCAATGGTATCATCGGCCTTGAAACATCTCTTCCGCTCTCATTGAAACTGGTAAAAGACAATTTGATCACGATGGAAATGTTGATCCGGAAAATGTCCAAAAATCCTGCACAAATACTGGGTCTTGAGACAGGGATCATAGAAGGCCTTCCAGCAGATATTACGATTATTGATCCTGAATTTTCATTCACGATTGATGCGGACAGGTTTTATTCGAAAAGTCGGAACACTCCGTTTCAGGGATGGCAGATGATAGGGAAGGCCGTGGTAACCATCGTTGGAGGAAGTATTGTCTTTGATGAAAGCGCAGATTCCGCTAATGCATGAGAAAGAAAGAACAGAAAAACCCTATTGACAAGCATGGTTGTACTTAGTAGCGTGCCAATCAACCTGGTTGGCAGGATATATATGCATTTACCCGTCCTTATGTATTACGGATAACCGATACCGGAACATTTTTCACAAATATGCCAGATTCTAACGGACGTTCTCATATCCTTGTTGTTGATGATGAACTGAGCATGCAGGAATTTCTTGAGGTCATGCTGACCAGAGCAGGTTATCGGGTTTCCATTGCCGGAACCGGCAAAGCAGCCAAATCCATGATTCAGGATACCCGTTATGACCTGTTGCTTTGTGATATCCGGCTGGGTGACATCAGTGGAATAGAGGTGTTGCAGGAAGCTAAGCAGAAAGATCCCTCCACGGTTGTGATCATGATCTCCGCCTATTCAACTACGGAGGCGGCGGTTGAAGCCATGAATAAAGGCGCATATGATTATGTTCCCAAACCTTTTAATAACGATGAGCTGAAAAAAACAATTGCCAATGCACTGGATCTGAAAACCATAGAACATGAAAAAGAGATTCTGGATGATGAGCTGAAAAAAAATCTTCATTTTGGGAAAATTGTCGGGAACAGTCCCGGGATGATTCGAATTTATGAGATGATTCGACAGGTGGCAAAGACCCGGACAAATATTCTGGTGACTGGAGAAAGTGGAACCGGTAAGGAATTTATCGCAAAAGCGATTCATGAGCAGAGCAACCGAAGGAACAATCCCTTTGTGGTCGTGAATTGTGGGGGCATACCCGAATCGTTGATGGAAAGCGAACTGTTCGGTCATAAAAAAGGGGCTTTTACCGGAGCGACGCAGGACAAAAAGGGGTTGTTTGAGATTGCCCACAATGGAACCATCTTTCTGGATGAGATTGGAGAGTTGACCCTTCCCCTGCAGGTAAAAATTTTACGTGCAGTGCAGGAGCGGGTGTTCCGGTGTGTTGGCGGAACCAATGATATTTCGGTCGATATTCGGATTATATCTGCGACCAATAAGAATCTTGAGGAAGAAGTTATTGCAAGAAATTTCAGAGAAGATCTGTTTTACCGGCTCAATGTGATTCAGATCAAGGTTCCTCCTCTCCGAGAGAGAAAATCAGACTTAAAAGCGCTGGCCCAGTATTTTTTAGAAAAATACGCCAAGGAAACCGGCAAGGAGATGACCAAGATTTCTTCCTATGCCATCGATCTGTTAAACAAGTATGATTTTCCGGGAAATATACGGGAACTGGAAAACCTGATTGAACGAAGTGTTACGCTGTCTGCAACCAATATCATTCTGCCGGAAAGTCTTTCCATCTCCATTCATAAGCGAAGATGGATTGAGGGAGTGAAGGGACGGCGGTTTGACCTGGATGATGTTTCCCATGGTGTCAATCTGGATGAGATCATGGAGACCATTGAAGCAGCCTATGTCAAAAAAGCACTTGATTATACCAATGGTAACAAGAACCGGGCAGCGGAGCTTTTAGGAATGAGCTTTCGTTCCCTGCGGTATCGATTTGAGAAACTTGGGATTGAAAAACCGTTTGAAGGGGAGTTCTGAACAGGGTAAGGCGGCTGACAATTTTTGTCAGTCATCGGCGGGCATATGACATTTTTTGGCGATTCAATAGGCTGAATTGATTATATGGATTTTGAAAAATAATTATATGTTTTATAAACAACATGTTATTTATATTCTTGAATTGATCTGAGTTGGCATTTTATTTGCTTGATCCATAAGCTGATATTGGATCTTCTTCATTTACAACAAAATTTGTTATGTGACTTGACATAGGGAAGGGGCAATCATAAAACAAGATTAAAATTTTTTACAACAATCACCAGAATGAACAACAACAATCAAAAAGGAGGAACACCATGCTACAAAAATTAAGAAGCACTGAAAAAGGTTTTACCCTGATCGAGCTCATGATCGTTATTGCAATTATCGGTATCCTGGCAGCCATTGCTATTCCGAATTTTATTTCCTATCGGGATAAAGCATACTGCTCCGGAGTTGAAACAGACGTGCAGACTATTATGGGTGCAATTGCGGATTACTTTTCCGATCCATCAAATCAGACTGTTAGCAGTACCAATATACAGGATAAGATAACTGTAACTAATAATAATGAATGGTCAATCACAGAACTTGATTCGAACCAATATCGGGTTGTAGTAACTGATGCCTCTGGAAGATGTCCTCGATTTACTTCTGCTGGGAAAACATTGTAATTTCCCATTTCAATTTATTGATTATAATCTGAATCAAAACCAGGGAAGAGGGGAAAGTCCTCTCCCCTGGTTTTTTTATTGGAGGCAAGCCATATTTCCTCACACAATACCGAAACAGGACTTGTTTTATCAATTGTTTCCGGTTAGAAATTTAACAAAATTAGAAAAAATCAATTGGAATAAGGAAGAGGCAACTAAGTATGACACAAAGGCGGCATCCTGTTCTGAATACATACGGCAATATCAGCGACGGGAATGATCAGTCGAAAATTTCAAAGAAGTATGAGAGCCTGCTTCCGATGTTCCTGATATTGATTGTATTTTTCATTTATTCCAATACTTTTCATGTTCCTTTTTTATTCGATGACGACGATAATATTTTTTCCAATCCTCATGTCCGGATGACCGAGCTTTCTCTGGACAGCCTGAAAGCTGCAGCCATGAAAGGCCATCTGAAAAACCGGCCGATAGCAAATATTAGTTTTGCCTTGAACTACTATTTGAATGGATATCTCGTTCCCGGATATCATCTTTTCAATATTCTGGTACATATCATTTCCGGGATATTTTTTTACTATTTTATCCTGATTACAAGAAGGGTTTATCCCTGCCCGGCTTTTGCTCATTGGGCAATCCCTTTTTTTGCAGCAGCAATCTGGATGGTTCATCCAATTCAGACCCAGTCCGTAACCTATATTGTTCAACGGATGAACAGTATGTCATCCATGTTTTATATGATGGCAATGTTTTTATATGCTAAGGCCAGATGGCGGATGCTTGAAAGACAGGATGACCAGGAGTTAAAAAATGTTAACCAGCTATCCGTGAAATATCCATATCCTGTAACTGTCTATCTCTTTTTTCTGGGTTCCCTGACTGCCGGTATCATGGCTGTCGGAACCAAGGAGGTCGCAGCCACTTTGCCATTGTTCCTGTTTTTGTATGAATGGTTTTTTTTCCAGGATATGAGAGTTTCCTGGTTAAAACAGAATTTTTTCCGGTTTTCAGGTGTGCTGGTTATATTTTTGATCGTCGCGTTGATTTACCTGGGTGAAAATCCTTTTGTAAAAATAGAAACCATGTATGACAGACGGGATTTTACCATGGTTCAGCGTCTGTTAACGGAGTTTCGAGTCGTGATTTTTTATATGGGGCTGCTGCTGTTTCCTCATCCTTCACAATTGAATCTGGAGCATGATTTCCTGCTATCCAGATCCCTGACCGATCCGATTACCACCTTGATCTGTCTGTGCATGATCATCCTCTGTCTGTTTTTTTCATTGGTAACTGCAAAAAAAAACAGACTTTCCTCATTTTGTATTCTCTGGTATTTCGGCAACCTTGTGATTGAATCATCTGTGGTCGGACTTGAGATCATATTTGAGCATCGTCTGTACCTGCCTTCCATGATGATTTGCTTATTGCTGGTCGTACTTTGTTACCGGTATATTGGAGTCAACCGGTTTACAACCGTTTTTCTTTGCCTGCTGATTGTGGTTTTTTCGATATGGACCTATACCAGAAATAAAACATGGAATAATGAAATTACCCTTCTTACCGATTGTATTATGAAATCCCCG
>CAMBQS010000265.1 GCA_945870015.1 Desulfocicer vacuolatum DSM 3385 | reverse complement strand
CGGTGTTGAATCCGCATTTTTCAATGCCGGCAGCAGCCGTTATGATTTTAATCACACTGGCTGCCGGAAATAGTCCTTCGATACATGGATTTTTGTTCTCTCCGGTTCGATCAAAACCAACCAGGGCATGGATTTCCCCTGTTTCGGGGTTCATGAGAACAATCCCGATATTCCTGGCATTTTTTCTATCAAGGGTACTATCCAGGTATTGTTGAAGGGAGGTGTCCAGTGTGGTTTCAACAAGGTAAGAACGATTCCCCACTTTCACGGAAAAACGGGTGTCATCCAAACCCAGAAAATCCACATTCCGAATAAAACCCTGCACATCCTTTTTGGTGAGAAGTGTTTTTTCTTCTCTCTTTTGTTCATCTTTCTTTATTTTTTCTTCCGGACTGTTGGACAGGATAACCGATTTCTGAAAAATCTGCTGGCAGACGGTTCCGCTGAAGCTTACGGATGTCCCATAGACAATGACTATCAGAATAATGAAGCCTGAAAAATACTGAAAAAATTTAAGCGCCCGCTTTTTATAAACTGCTTTTCGCTGCAAACTGAATTGATATTCCTGCCAGCTTGGCTCTCTCCGGGTTGGTATTTTCATTTTGTTCGGCATGTTGTTGATCGTTTTATATTCCTGTTGAGGGTCTTCATCATGCAGCCTGATTTCTATCCGCAAACAGATACAGATCAGTGATGATGTAAAGCCGGTTATTCATATCCAACGCAGACCATTATCCCATAAACAAAAAAACAGAATATATCAACTGAAAATCTGAAAGAAGAAAGCTTTTAAAAAGTATTCCTCTGACTGCAAGCCGGATTATGTCAGCGGCGTTCCCGGTTTAACCGGTTTATCCATTCCGGTGATTGTGCACTCTTTTTCATCAACCGCCGCAAGCAGCATGCCACTGGAAAGAACACCCATCAGTTTGGCCGATTTCAGATTGGCCACAACAATTGCCTGCTTGCCGATCAGCTCTTCCGGTGAATAGCTGTTGGCGATGCCTGCAACAATTGTCCTCTTTTCGCCGATATCCACTTCCAGTTTCAACAGCTTTTTTGCTCTAGGAATGATTTCGGCAGCCGTTATGGTCGCCACCCTGAGGTCCACTTTCAAAAACTCTTCCATTGAGATTTCCGGTTTCATTTTGAGCCTTGTTTTGATATCCTGATCTGTATCGCCGTCTGCTGCATCCTCTTTTTTTACATCAATACGGGGGAATAGTGTAACGGTTTTGGGAAGAACGGTTCCGGGACGGAGGACTCGCCATTTTCGAAGGTGATCCAGCTCATAAAAAGAAATCTCAGGATCCATGCCGAGATGTTTCTGCATGTTCCTTGCTGTTTCCGGCATTACAGGATAGATCAGTCCGGAAATTACCCGGAGCCCTTCCAGAAGATTATAAATCACGGCTTCCAGTTGTTTCTGACTGGATTTTTTCTTGGCAAGTTCCCAGGGTACGGTGAGATCAACATACTTGTTCATTTTGCTGATCAACTCCCAGACTGCAGCAAGCGCCTTATGAAAAGCATACTTATCCATGCAGACCTCAAACTCGGTAACAGCTTCGGCTGCATCCTTTTCAAGTGAAAGGGAAACTGCCTCGTCGATTGTCAGGTCAATCCGGGGAACGCTGCCTTTGAAATATTTATGAACCATGGCCAGTACCCTGGAAAAAAGATTTCCCAGATCATTGGCCAGGTCCGCGTTGATCCGGTTGACCAGCCCCTCTTCTGAAAAATTTGAATCCAGGCCGAAAACCATATCCCTCATCAAAAAATAACGAAACGCATCCAGGCCGTATTTGTTTTTCAGGGAAAGCGGTTCAACAACATTGCCGAGGCTTTTGGACATCTTGCTCTGATCCACATTCCAGTACCCGTGTACATTGAGGTGTTTGAACATTTCTATGCCGGCGGCCTTGAGTATCGTGGGCCAATAGATGCCATGAGGCTTCAGGATATCTTTGGCTACAATATGCTGAGCTGAAGGCCAGAACTGTATAAATTTTTTCCCATCCGGATAACCGAGGGCGGAAACATAATTCACCAGGGCATCAAACCAGACATAAATTACATAATCCGTATCAAAAGGAATGGTGATTCCCCATTTTAACCTGGATTTCGGTCTGGAGATGCAAAGATCCTCAAGCGGTTCTTTTAAAAAGGACAAAACTTCATTCCGGTATCGCTCCGGACGGATAAAATCAGGATTTTTATGGATATGCTCCACCAGCCAGTCCTGATACTTGCTCATTCTGAAAAAATAATTGGCTTCTTTTATCCGTTCCGGCTTTGATTCATGATCCGGACATTTTCCATCGACCAGTTCTTTTTCCGTATAGAACCGTTCGCATCCAAAACAATACAGTCCCTCATACTCACTGAAATAGATATCCCCGGCGTCATAGATATCCTGAATAATTTTTTCTACGATCTGAATATGATGTTTATCCGTAGTCCGGATAAAATCATCATTTGAAATGCCTAATTCCGGCCATAATTCACGAAACAGTTTGCTGATTTTATCAACATACACCCTGGGTGTTGTATTTTCTTTTTCAGCAGCCTCAACAATCTTATCGCCATGCTCATCCGTACCTGTCAAAAAGTAGGTTTCCGCCTTACGCATTTGATTGAATCGATTGACAACATCAGCGGCAATGGTCGTATATGCATGGCCAAGATGCGGCCTGGCATTCACATAATATATCGGAGTGGTAACATAAAAGGAATGATTCATACAGTTTCTCCTTTTTTATTGAATCTCATCGATCTCGATTTCAACCTCCTGGTCATCCTCTTCCAGCCTCATTGTAATTTTCCCGCCGATCACATTGTGGCGAACAACCTTTCCCCGCCGGCCTCCGACCTCTATTGTTTTTCCAATCTTGGGTACACTTTTCTTCAAATCCCGGTAGGTTTCATTTTCATATGTAAGACAGCACATCAGACGACCGCACTGACCGGAGATTTTTGTGGGGTTCAGGGATAATCCCTGTTCTTTGGCCATACGGATGGAAACCGGTTCAAATTTTCCCAGAAAAGAAGAACAGCAGATGACACGTCCGCATCTTCCTGTTCCACCGCACATTTTGGCCTGATTCCGTATCCCGACCTGACGCATTTCAATACGGGTCCGAAACTCCTTTACCAACTGCTTTACCAGTTGTCTGAAATCCACGCGGCCATCCGCGGTAAAAAAAAATGTCAGTTTTCCGGAATCAAAGGTGCTTTGAACAGAAAAAAGATTCATTTCAAGCCCAAGCTCTTTAACCTGTTCCACACAATAATCATGGGCATCTTTTTCAAGTTTGGTATTTTCCTCAAGCTTCCGGAAATCCTCCTCACTTGCAATCCTGAAAATTTTCTTAAATGGCTTGTTCAGATCTTTTTCATCTACCGGTCTGGGGGGATCCACCACAAAACCCAAACCAAGACCTTGTTCGGTTTCAACAATAACTTGATCTCCTTTTTTTAAAACAAATGCCCCGCTTTCAAAATCATAAATTTTCCCTGCAGGCTTGAATCGTATACCGGCTATTTTTTTCATCTGTTATTGTCCTGCCATTTTCATCATCAGAATTTCCGTGGAAAGTCTTACATTTCCATTGGATTCAATTTTTTTTTGTACCGTATGAATCAAATCGACCAGAGACAGTAAGGTTTCTGAATCCGATTTTTGATATTCATTCCGGATGGTATCTTCCAGATCCGCATAAACAATTCGATCCGGAGCATACCGGTAAACGATCAGGTCCCGCAACCAGATTCTGAAAATCTCCAGGCATTCCGTTAATCTTTCCTTGTCCTGAGCTAATCGCTCTGCGAACGCCATGATAAACCCGACAGACCTTTCCCGGAGGTTTACCAGTTCCTGAATGAGATGATTTCGCCTGTCCAGCCAATGATTGGTTTTCATAAATACAGCTCTTGAAATGCTTCCGGAGGCCATTCTCGCCAGGATGCCGGCTTCATCCGGCGTTGCTTCGTAATCTTCTTTCAGAAACCGGGCGATGAAATCTTCGGGAATCGGACTCAAACGGATGTGCATGCAGCGCGAAACAATTGTCGGCAGAAGATCGGAAACCTGTCCGGCTGTCAGAATAATGGTTGTGCGATCCGGAGGTTCTTCCAGAACCTTTAACAATGCGTTTCCCGCTTCCGGATTCATGAAATCAGCATCCGCGATGATGACAAAACGGTTTTCCGCCTCATAGGGTTTCAGAGAGAGTTTTTGAATAAGACTCCGCACCTGGTCAATCTTTATTAAAGAGCCTGTGGGCCTGATCAGGAGGATATCAGGATGGCTTTTGTTCAGAATTTTATGGCACGACCTGCACTGTCCGCATGGCCAGAAACTGCTTTCATCATCTCCGGACTGTTCAGAATCATCGGGAACAGATCTTTCGAGACAATTACATACCATGGAAAGCATTTGTGCGGCTAACTGCTTTCCAACCCCCTGTAATCCAGTAAAAAGCAAAGCATGCGACAAGGTTCCCGCCGTAAAGGCTCTTGTCAGATAAGACAATGTCTTTATGTGGTATTTCAGGGAATCAAATTCAGATGGAAGCGTAAATGCTGACAAATCAGCTTCTTCGGTTCTAATAGTCAACCCGCTCTTTCAGCTCTTTTCCACATTTAAAAAAAGGTAATTTTTTGGGTTGTATGGTAACCTTGGCACCGGTCTTTGGATTTCGACCTGTATAACTCTTGTAGCTTTTTACAAAAAAACTGCACAGTCCGCGAATTTCAACTCTTTCTCCTTTAGCCATTGCATCCGCCATGGATCCGAAGAAAATCTGAATCACTTTTGCTGCGTCTGATTTTGAGATATTGGCTTCATTTTTCAAGGCAGAAATCAACTCTAATTTGTTCATGTATATCCTCCTTTAATGACAATCGAATATCAAAAATATGTGAGACTCATTAATAAAACATAACCCTATAACAAGTCAAGTAGTTAAGACAATATTTGAGGCAGCGGTTCAACATCATCTTCATCCACATTCACCGCAGCGAACTGACCGAGTGCTTCTATATTGACGATTACGCGTCCTTGACCGCGGTATTGCAGGAACTCACCAATTATACCAACAAACGGCCCGTTTACAACAACAATCTTGTCTCCTTTCTTGAAGCGGGTACCGGTTAGGATCTCCTCTCCGCCCATAACCATGATTTTTAACGATTCAATGGTTTCATCCTTCACGGAAAGCGGACCACCTGCATTCCCGACAAATCGCACCACCCCTACTGTCTTGACAATTTCAAGGTGTTCAGGAGGATTCAAATCGGTTCTGACAAACAGATATCCGGGAAAGAGGGGAACCTGAATCATCAGTTTCCTGTCCCGTCTTTTGCTCCTCACTTTTA
>CAMBQS010000264.1 GCA_945870015.1 Desulfocicer vacuolatum DSM 3385 | reverse complement strand
TCAGAAATATCATTTATTTTTCCATTTCATCCTCCTTTTTACACTTTTTGTAGTTGATAAGTTTTATTATTTTCTATATTGATCCAAACAGCTTGGAATCATAGGCTTTCACTATCTTTTTTAAATCCGGCAATCGAATCTAAACAGATAGCGCCAAAATAGTAAAAACGTCAATTCCAACCTTTCTTAAGGTTTTAATAATTGACGTTTAATAATAGATTTTCTTACATCTTGGATGAAAAATATTTTTACGGAATAATGGGAATTGTAATAATGCAGACTTCAGGACTGCGGATCAATAAGCTTCAATTTCTTCAACCGCTGGAATATGGTTTCCTGGTTGAATGGTTTCACGACATATTCATTGCAGCCGGCTTTGAGGCAGGTGATGACGTTCTCCTTGTCTGAATGTCCGGTGACCATAATGATTTTTGTTAAATTTCCGGTTGAAACTTTTTCAGCAGATTCGATTTTCCGGATCTGAGCCATCGCTTCCAGACCGCTCAATTCCGGCATGGAATAATCCAGTGTGATCAGATGGAAAAATTTTTCCTGTTTCAGGGCGGTCTGGAAAAATGTGATTGCTTCCCGGCCGCTGCTTGCTGATGTGCATTCTCCGACTCCTTCCAGGATGGTTTCCATCTTCTGCCTGCTGATATCGTCGTCGTCAACAATAAGGATACGCAGTCGTTCAGGCGGTTTCGGCGATTCCTCTTTTATAGATGACTGCTTTTCTGCTTCTGGAAGGGATTTTTCTTCTTTCCGGTTTTCTGTGAACCGATCTGTAAATGATTTGGGAAGGGTGAGCGATTTCTGGCCATCCCTGTTCTCGATGGCTTCCATCTTTTCGATCAGGGTTGTAATATTGAATGGTTTTACAATAAAACTGTCGCACCCTGCTTTTAAACAGTCGATGAGACTTGTTTTATCTGATTTCCCCGAAACCATTATGATCCGGGTTCGGTTTGATTTTGAAACCTTTTCTTCTTCTTCCATCATCCGGATTTTCTGAAGAACCTTAATTCCATCCAGATCCGGCATATCGATATCCAGTGTGACCAGATCAAACGGTTCGGCGTGTGACAAGGCATCTCCAAAAGCCTTTACAGCTTCGGAGCCACCTTCAACCGCAGTGCAGGGGCCCAGTTCCTCCAGAATCGCTGTCATTTTGCTCAAACTCGAAGCATCATCATCGGCAATCAGAATTTTCATATTGTCCATCCAGATCTGTTTCAGGTAATAGCCCGGCCCGGGACTTTTTTAAACCCTGTCTGCCTGAAGGAATGTTTCCAGGCGGGAAAATTCCAGTTCCATCTGTGACAGAAGTCCGGGAGCTTCTTTCAGTTGCCTGCTGCCGCCTGAATTTTCCAGATCACAGGCGATTGCGGACAGCCTTTCCATGGTTAAATTGGCAGACCCGCCTTTTAATTTATGCGCTTCCGCCCGAATGACCTCAATCTGTTCTTCTGCAATCGCAGTACGGATGGTTTCCACCTGTGTTCTGCCTTGCTTCAGAAACTGGTTGAGGGTTTTGAAAAGAATATCTTTTTTGCCCATGAATTCTGAAAGGGCTTTTTCAAAATCCAGGGGATGGATTTCTTCCGTCAATTTGTTCTGACTGATTTTTTCCGGATCAGACGAGCATTTTGGTTCCATTTTATATGGCGATGACACGGGACTGATCCCGGCCCATTTTGAAACCATTGCAGTCAGTTCTTTAAAATTCAGGGGTTTGGTAATGTAGTCATTCATTCCTGCATCCAGACACTTTTCCCGGTCTCCTTTCAGGGAATGAGCAGTCATTGCAATTACCGGTATGAATTTCGGCAGATTTGATTTTTTGTCCGGAACGGGTTTTTGTTTTTCCCGTTCCAGGTCACGGATTTTTCTGGTAGCCTCATATCCATCCATGACCGGCATCTGGATATCCATCAGGATGACATCATATGGTTTGTTCATATAGGCCTGTACTGCTTTTTCTCCATCATCCACAAGATCAACCTGGAATCCGGCTTCCTCCAGATGAAGCAGTGCAATTGTCTGGTTTGCAGGATAGTCCTCTGCAAGAAGAATCCGGATATTTTTGCGGAAGGTTTCAGCAAGGGTATGCCGGGTAATCAGGGATTGCTTCCTTGCTGGATTTTCCTGCTGCTGGTTTTCCATTATCAGATGCTCTGATTGCAGACAAGGATCGGAACGGATGCCTCTGGCAACCAGAATACGCAGGTTGTCAAGAGAAAGAGTCGGCTCAGCATCGGTTATGACCGGATGCTCCTGACAGGCAAGCGTAAGTGTAAACCAGAATGTACTTCCTGAACCCAGTTTGCTTTCCATTCCCATCTCTCCACCCATCAGTTCCGCAAGGTTTTTGGCAATGGTGGTTCCCAGACCGGTTCCTCCGAATTTCCGGGTTGTTGAACCGTCTGCCTGTGTGAAGCTTTCGAAAATATTATCCTGATTCTCTTTTGCAATGCCGATGCCCGTATCCTGGACAGTAAATTTGACTTTTATGTTTTCTTTCTCTTTTTTCAGCAATTCCCCTTGAATGTGGATACTGCCGGTTGAGGTGAATTTGATCGAATTCCCGGCCAGGTTCATTAATATCTGCCGGATGAGACCCGGATCTCCAATCACATGTTGCGGGACATCTGTTGAAAGCCGGAAGGAAAAATCCAGTCCTTTCTGCTTTGCATGAAATGCAATACTTTTCATCAGATCATCGATCATCACCCGTAAATCAAACGGGATATTCTCCGGTTCCAGTTTTCCGGCTTCGATTTTTGAAAAATCCAGAATTCTGTTCAGGATTCCCAGAAGGGATCGGGCTTCCCGGTGGATTGTATCCAGCATTGTCCGCTGACGGTCGTCTCTTGCTGTTTTCATGACAACCTCGGCCATGCCGATAACCACATTGAGAGGTGTCCGGATTTCATGACTCATGTTGGCGAGGAATTCGCTTTTTGCCTTGGTTGCCTTTTCTGCGGCAATCTGTAATTGAACGGCTTCCTCCTTTGCTTCCTGAAGTTCCAGTGTCCGTTCATCTACAATGGATTCGATGAGTGATGTTCTTTTTCGTATATTCATAATATGCGTATTCATGATCGCAGCAATAAAAGCAGCAATCAGGGTCATTGCCGTCAGAACCGAAACAGAGACAAACCAGGCAGCAGTTTTCCCCTTGCTCATGATGACTCTCGGCACCTCCACCCGCAGCAGGAGAGCCGGAGCGCCTGTCACGTCGCGCAATAGACTGTATATATGGAGAATGTTTTTATTTTGAATGACGATTTCAAAAGGGGTTGCATCCAGCCTGGCCGCGATATCCCTTTCTTCAGGAGTTAATGGGTCCTGGTTAATGGTTTTCAGGGAAAAATCCACGCGGGTTTTTTCGATCAGGTCCTTGATCATCTCCTTTTTTACAAATCTTCCCATGATCAGGACACCCATGGAAGGGCCTTCGCCGGAGCTTTTGAGTATGGGGAGTGATGTAACGAACATGAGTCCTTTATCCGTGATCAGGATTCCGGCTTGATTCTGGTTTTTCTCACTCAGTTTCAACAGGCGGTGGTCTTTTGGGAAAA
The DNA here is from genome assembly GCA_945870015.1 of Desulfocicer vacuolatum DSM 3385. Classification (GTDB taxonomy): domain Bacteria; phylum Desulfobacterota; class Desulfobacteria; order Desulfobacterales; family SURF-7; genus QZKS01. The sequence continues at coordinate 1,799 of CAMBQS010000264.1, read as the reverse complement.
CCGTATCCGGGAATTCCGCCATGCTGATTTTCCCGTTCCGGGATGAGTCATAGGCTTCCCCCCAGATAACGTTTCCCTGTAAAGAAACAATGTAGATCAGGTTTATACCACTGGCGCTTTCCAGTGAATTCCAATGAAAATTGGATTCAATATATTTCGGATTCCGATCCTGCACAAAACGATAGGTGTCATCCCATATTGCCCAGTCTCCTGCAATCATTCTCAGGTGATGGATCTCTCCCTGGATAGTGTCCAGGCATCGCTCCAGATTTTTTCTGGCTTCATCATTTTCCAGGGAAGCAAAGCTGGGCAGGATCACAAGGTTTTGCAGCCCGTAGTTCCCGGCAACATAGAGAAGCACGATAACCGGCAAAAGCAGGAGCCATTTCAGTTTTTGTTTGATTGTCATTTTTCCCGTTTCAGATTATTTCTAAGGAAATAACCATTCATGGTATATCATCAGTCTGGATTAACAGTTAAAAAGCAGAGATAAGTGGAATTATGGATTTTTATGCAGGAATTGTATCATATTTTTTAAATTTTGCATACCCATTATTCAAGGCTTGGTTTATTCCGGCGTCTCGCTTTTTCCATCCAGAAGATCAATGGAAGGCTTTCCGGTGATTTCACACAGGATTTCACTGGCAACCGGCGGACATCCTTTTATAAAAAGGTTGTCTTTTCCGATATTGGCGGAGCAGTTTCCAATACAGATGGTATTTTCCGGAACAGCTTCATGCCCTTTTCCAATGGCAAACCGGATGGGTTGATCTTTTGGGAAATAATCCAGAATGACCTTCCGGTACCTTTTTAAAAACAGCAGCAGGGTGGACTGGCAGGCACTGCATGAATTTTTGTCATACACTTTGACATTTGGAAATTCGATGGACAGGTTTTCCGGTGGAGGCAGGAACGGAGTGATCCACTCTTCCCAGTTCTCCGGAGAGACCTGAATCTGAGCAAGATCGATAACTCCGTATCCGCGTGTCGCTCCCATGGAAAGATGGGGAATTTTTTCAGCGGTAGTGCCCATCAGCTTACAGGCAACCGCATCAACGGCAAAGGGATCCAGGCCGGCCAGGACAACTCCGAAGGGTTTTGCTTTGCCGGCACTGGGTCCCAGACCTTCCATTCCAACAGTCCCGTCAACGATGGAAAGGTGAGGGCGGAGAACTCCGGACATATCCGTAATGGCGATATTGATCGGTTTTTCTTCATGGCCTTCAACCGGCGGCAGCATATGCAGATCCACCTTGCTGCGCCGCCACAGACACCCTTTCATATTCTTGATGGACAGAGAAACACCGGTATGCATGTGCATTTTCATCACCGGTATGGAAACCAGGAAATCAAACGCGAAGATCGGATTGCAGGCTTTGAATCCCTTTACCGCAACGCCATCCGGGGCAGGGAGGTCTATATACTTTCCCTCATTCAGATCGATCAGCCTGCACTTCCGCTTGCCGGCGATTTCGGTGATACCGGCAGCATGAAAGGCTTCCAAGGTATCCACGCCCACAATGGGGCTTTCTCCGACGGCCACTTCCGCACCGATTTCCATAAACCAGTCTATTGCTGCGGCCACAACCCTGGGATCGGTAATGATGCCCTGTTCCCGGGGGGCGATTCGTCCCACGTTGGGTTTAAGCAGAACCTTCTTGTTTTTTAGAAAAGAGAGGTCGATCTGCTTCAGTACCGCCCGTGTGGTTTCATAGGGGTCATCACCTTTGGCAACATGAACCTTCCGGTCTACTGGAAATTTTGGGGGGAGCAGCAGGATGGTCATGGTCAGGATATCG
>CAMBQS010000263.1 GCA_945870015.1 Desulfocicer vacuolatum DSM 3385 | reverse complement strand
TGGGGGGGCGATTGGGGGGGCTTGATATAGCTCTGCTTTGAAAAAATCTCCCAATTCTTCTATTTTGAGTTTGATCTCCGGATAACCGGCCAAATAATCCCTGATTCGTACAAATCCGGTACCATAACGCTCAATATCTCCAGTCAAGTAAAAAGCTTCGGCCAATAAACGATTTCTCAATGACGACACATAGTCATCCCGTTCCAGATCCTCGACCCGCAATTTTCCATATAGTTTACCAGGATTGGTAAACACAACCCGATCATCAAAAATTTTGATCACAATATCCGAAGCGCTCTTGTAATCTCTATGCACAACTGCGTTGAGCAATAATTCACGCAGGGCTTCAAGCGGATACTGCCATCGTTCCTTACGTTCTATGCTCCCATCAAAGGAATAGGCAAGATTGATATGTTTTTTGATAAAGGTCATCGATTCTTTCACAGCAAGCATAAGAGGCGCTCTGATCACATAGTCGTCAATAATTGTTGCTGGGGATTTGAACCGGCCGATACGGATTGCACAATCCGGCGATCCGAAAAGGAGTTCCGATGCAAAGGTAACTTCTCCGTCACGGACAAGTTTCAGCTTGACAAGGTTGGTATGAATATCATCACGAAGACTTATCCGTCCCCTTTTATTGACGCTGTCAAAAAATTGTTCAATCAGTTTTACATCCAGATCCGCCATCTTAATACGCGATGGATATGCATCAAACGATATGGACAGGGATTGTCTCTGCAAATCAATAATTTCATCCAGAGTTAATACATGATTACTGTTATGAACCCTCTTGTAATAACGGTTTTTATAAGCAACCGGTTTGACGGGAAATTCATTAATTCTAAATATAAGCAACTGCTTGCCGTCTTTCATTTCAATCCGAACATTGGGGACGAGCTGGGGATAAGTGGCGACCTTGATCTCATTCAGATAGCGCTGCACTGTTTCAGGGCCGATATCAAGCCCGCAAGGCGCGCCGGAGTCATCAACACCAACAAACACATCACCGCCCTCAGCATTGGCAAAGGCGACCAGGGAAATAATCACGTCTTTCCCAAAAGCCCTTTTATGTTCAATCGTTTGTGATTCCATATCTGATTTTTTCAAGAGATCAGCGATGTCTTTGTCAAACACGATGTTAAGCCTCTTGTTATTCTTCTCATTCCCTGCACATCTGGTAGAGGATATCAGATAAATACGGGGTAATTCTGATCCTGCTAAGCTGAAAGGGATCGGAATGGATGTCTGCGGTTCCATTATTGGATGTTGTTGCGGTTAAAAATCCGGCATCTTTCACCATTTGGATTATTGAACTGTTGTAATAAGCGTATTTTCCACCGTTTGGATAAGAAAAATGCCGGGCCTCTTTCCCGGTCATTTCGAATATGGCGCTTTTGCATTCAGCAATTTCATTTCTGGCGTCTTCAGGGGATGCATTCGGCAGGTTCAGATGGGTCACCGTATGTCCGGCAATGGTCATGCCGTTATCCGACATTTCCTTAACCTGGTCAGTGCTAAGCATCACTGCGGCTGCTTTATCAGAAAAATCATGGACATCGCGGGTCTGCTCCCTGATCTGCTCTCTTACCTGCTCGCGGATCTCCAGATTATTTGATTTGATAATTTCCGTAACCCGCCCTGATGCTGCCCATCTGTCGGATGGGGTTAAAAGGGGAAAACGATTGGCTACCCCGCCCACATTGATACATAATTCATTTTGACCGGTGTGATGAAGAAGATAAATAATTTCGAAAAGCCACAGGGGTTCCTTATTATCAATACATCCGGTGGCAATATAGAAAGTTCCGGTGGCATGATATTTCTTTAATATTTCATAGGCTGTGAAATTATCTTTATACCCGTCATCAAAGGTAAAAACGACGGCCCGATCAGGAAATTTTTCCTTTTTTGACAGGCAGTCATGAACCTCATCCAGTGAAATGATATTGAAATGGCTGCTCAAGTACTTGACATGTGCTTCGAATACATCCGGTGCCAGGGCAATGGACGGGCTGCAGTAATAGTTGTCATCATGATCCGTTATTGAATGATATCTCAGGATTGAAACGATCTTTCCATTTCTAAGTCCTGCCCCGAGTCTTAGCATCCTCGTTTTATGAAGAAAATCCTTGATCAATCTGGAGTGGTTCATTTTTTCTTTTTTGTTTCCTCTGCCGTCATTTTACAAATCCCGGAAAAAACATCAGCAACAGACTGCCATCCGAAATTGGCCTCAACAAATTTTCTCGCATTCAAACCGAGCTTATTTCTCTTGTCTTCATCTTTCATCAGTTGGATAACCGCATTCCCTATATCCTCAGGGGTGTCAGCCAATATAATATGCGTGCCATGCTCCAAAGGCAGGCCTTCAGCACCTATAGTCGTGGACACAATCGCTTTTCCCATGGCCATGGCCTCATAAATCTTCATCCGTGTACCACCGCCAATCCGAATCGGTACGATAAAAACACCGGCATTTTTTATATAAGGCCGTGTGTCATCCACCCATCCGGTCAGTTCAATCCCTTCAGTATTCGAAACAATTTTTTTAAGATTCGGTGACGGGTTTCTCCCAACTACGGTTAGCACCATATCCGGAAAGCTTTTTTTTATTACCGGCAGAATATCCTGGATATAAAACAGGACTGCATCTTCATTTGGCAGCCAGTCCATTGAACCGCAGAAAACTATTTGGCTGGTTTTCTTATGTTCCGTATCAATTGGTTTGTAATAGTCAAGATCGACGCCGGTCGGAATTGTCACAGTATTATTGGCATGATATTTTTCCATAAAAAAGCTGCCGTCTTTATCTGAAACAGCTATGACCGTATTGAAATTATGGCATGCCTGTTCCTCGAAACTGTACATTTTTTTCCATTGCAGCCACCAGAATAGTTTGGCAATCGGGTTACGGTTCTGATCTACATGCCGTTGGGCGATCATGGATTCCACATTGTGCTGAAAAAGGAGTGTGGGGATGTTTTTAATATTTCTAAACAACAAAGCCGATTGAACAAAATCACAGACTGCAATATCATAGGTTTTGTTTTTGAGTTCCTTTTCAAGAGCCATTCTTAATTTTGATGAATAATCATTTAATACACTTACAGGGTATTTTGAGAACATCTGGAAAAAAAGTCTCAGGAAAAAAAGTGGGGAATATTTTCTGATCTCTTTCCATGGTACTGATATAAAGGAGGAACAGAATCCGGTCATCTCAGGCAAATAATGGTCATCTTTTGGTGATTCCACATTTGAAATCAAAGTTATCTCATGTTGTTTCGAAAGTTGCTTGAGGATATTGCCTGTTCTGATTTTGCCGCCTGTATCCATGGGCATGAGGAAACGCTGAGATAAAAATAATATTTTCAATGGGCATTTGTCCTGAATGACGGGGGGTTAAAAATATACCGGTGCTTGAAAAAATAATAGAGAAGCCCTTTGATATGACTGAAAAACGCCTTGTTCATCCTGAATCCTCTTGAAATCTCCTGGGTATGATGAATCACATGGATTGCATCGTCATATATTATTTTAAAGCCGGCTTTCCAGATTCGAAGGCAATAATCCACATCTTCAGGAGCATAAAAAATATTTTCATCCAGAAAACCGATATCGGTCAGAAGCGTTCGCCTCAACAGCCAGATTGCAGATATTGCATAGTCAACTTCTCTTAATGTGCCTGATGTTTCTTCATTAGAAGCTTCGACTGATTCTATTTTTTTTAAAAAAAGATACCGGTAAAATTTCCGGATAATAGTTGGGAATCTGTCTGTAGATTTCTGCAATTGTCCGCTTGGGTATATTATTTTTGGGACCGAAAGTCCGATATGGCTATCTTCTTTCAGGTTTCCGATTAATTTATCGATACTGCCGGGCAGAATTTCCACATCTGAATCCATGATACAGATATAATCCCCGGCCGCCTTTTTTAGCGCCAGATTTCTGGAAAAAGTCGTTCCTGTATTTTTTTCAAGCAGGATGACCTTTATGATTTCAACATGCTTTTCGTGTAATTGGTTTAATCTATCAATTGTCGTATCTCTGGAACCATTATCAACAATAAAGATTTCAAAGAGGAAAGGAGACCCTTTGAGTGCGATCAAGATGGAATCAATGCATTTTTCAATATAGCGTTCGGAGTTCCAGGTCAAAAGAACAAATGAAATATCGATCTGGTTCATAATGTAATATATTTTCTTGTCAAATTGCCAAATGATTTGAAAACAGGGGTGGGCATTTTCATGATCACGGATTCAGCCAGTTTTCTTTTTTGGGAACCACCGATAATGTCATTTTTTTTAAATGGCATCAGCTTTTGATTTTTATCGGATGTGGTTTCAAATTCTGCCCAGTGAAGTGGTGACGGCGTTGCCCCCCATTGTTTTTTAAACCCGAAAGTACCTTCGCCGGGCGTAGAACGGCCAAAATCAAAAAGAGGGTATTGGTTGTCGGATGCAAATTTTAAAAAAGCCCAGTAGAGCATCATATTCGGATTCCATGAATTGAACCGTCTCAAGGATGAGGCCCAGGGTACGGATATCATACGGGGATGACAGAGCAGAATTCCACCGGCGGCCGGTGTCTGGTCCGGCATTCTCACAATAAACAGAACCGCCCTGTTTTTAAATCTGCATAGAATCTGTTTGATCCAGGACCTGGAATGAACCGGCGAACCCAAATCCCGCATGTTTTCTGTAAAAAGCGGATAAAACTCATTGAGCAACTCAAGGCCGCCATGTTGGACGCTTAACCCATCTTTAAACGGTTTTTTTACCTGGCTGCGCAGTTTTGCCTTAAAAGATGAAAGCAATTTTTCAGAATCATTCGGTAGAGAGAGCAACATACGAACTTTATTTTTGTTAATGGTTATTTCAGGTTCAAGCCCGGCTACTTCTCCTGCAGATCGGATGGAAACCGACTGAATACCCATGGCATGGGCAAGTTTCAAGGCTTCCGATAACAGGTTGTTTTCAATTTCCGGTGAATCGGCCAGGGGCCCTCCGGCATCACAATAGGGAAGTGAAACCAGACTGCCGGAAGTGAATGGAAGGTTTACCCGGATCAAAGGCAGTATTCCGGATATCTTGTTTCCGTTTCCGGCGATCAGATAGAGTCCTTTGAAACCATAGGCCGATTCTACGGCCTCCTTCCAGGCAAAAAGCTGGTAGGCAATCCCCTTGGGATGGTTCAGAACATACGCATTCCATCTGTCCTTGTCCGATGGCTCGGCAAGGGTTATCATTAGAAGATTTTCCTGACTTCATCTATGAAGGCGCTGAAATTGTTGAGCTTTTTTTTCATTCAGGGAGTAGTGAGTATTGAGTTGTGAGTTATTAGTAGCACTCATCATGGCTGCCAATTTCAATAAAATAAACAGAATCCTCTT
>CAMBQS010000262.1 GCA_945870015.1 Desulfocicer vacuolatum DSM 3385 | reverse complement strand
TGTTGGCGAGGTTGCCAGTAATCAGACTGTGTCTTCTTGCTGAAATATCGAGTGATTTTCCCAGCAGTTCATAAGTTCGATCAAAAGGATATATCGTATTCATAGCCAGCTCCTGATATAGTAAAAAGCAAATAGTATGCCGCCTAAAGGACTTCCATGATTTCCCGGTATTCATTTAATTTGTTTCTGAGCGTACGAACACTGATCCCAAGTATTTTTGCAGCATGTGTCCGATTGCCCTTGGTTTGGTCAAGTGTCTGGAATATCATCTTTTTTTCAACATCTTTCAGTGGCCCGGCAATCATGTTGACTGCCGCTTCTTCGATGTTTTCAGGGTTGTCGAGGAAAGTCAGTTCATGGTTTTCAAGAAAAAGATCCTTTTCCTGAATGGTTTCATTGTCTGAAAGCAATACCGCTCGTTGAATAATATTTTCCAGTTCTCTGACGTTTCCATTAAGTCTCAGATTTTTAAGAATATTTAAAGCAGATTTAGTCAAAGTTTTGACATTTCGTCCGTCGACCCGGTTATATTTATGAATGAAAAACAGTGCCAACGGCTCGATATCTTCCGGTCTTTTTCTGAGTGGCGGTATGGTGATAGGAATTGTATTCAACCGAAAATACAGGTCTTCTCTGAATTTACCCTCTTTGATCGACTGGGCAATATTTCGATTGCTGGTTGCGATGATACGGACATCAATTTTTACCGGTTTCAGTCCACCCACCCGGTCCACCTCATGCTCCTGAATGATTCGTAAAAGTTTGGACTGGAGATGGAGCTGCATTTCTGTTATTTCATCCAGCAGAATTGTACCTTTATCGGCCAGTTCAAATTTGCCCGGTTTTTGAGATACCGCCCCGGTAAATGAACCTTTTTCATGTCCAAACAATTCACTTTCAAGGAGTGACTCAGGAAGCGCGGCGCAGTTTACAGCCACAAAGGGTCCTTTTTCCCGATTGCTATGGTCATGAATAAAACGGGCAAACAGTTCTTTTCCTGTTCCACTTTCTCCCTGAATGAAAACCGAGGCCGTGCTTTTGGCTACCTGCTTTGATAAATCAAGCAGATTCATTATGATTTTATTTTTGGTGACAATCGTCACCTTGCCATTTTGTTTCCGGTATGGAGAATTGTTCTCTGTTGGATTGTTATGCAGCGTTTTTTCAAGGATGTGTTGGATGTGAGCGTCGTCAACGGGCTTTACCAGATAGTCGATTGCTCCGGCTTTCATGGCATCCACAGCATTTTTTACCGAATTTTCTGAAGAAATGAATAGAATCCGAGTGTTTTCACATGCAGAATGTATGCTTTGAATCAGGTCCACACCGCTTACGCCGCCTGGTACCATAAAATCAGAAATAACCAGATTAAATTCTTCGGAATGTATTTTTGTCTGTGCATCTGATCCGTCATGGGACGTAGTGACACAATATCCCCAATTTTCCAATAGACTGGAAAGGAGGGTGCGTTCCCGGATATTTTTTTCAAGGACGAGAATTTTTGGTTTGTTCATGTATTTTTTATCTTTTCGGCAAGTTGTAGACCTTTCAGTTTTTCTGCTGCAAGTTTGCTCCAAAAGGAGTCACCTGAAGAAACGACATTTTGATAGGCCTTGGATGCTTCTTGCAGATGGTTGCCCTTTGAAAAGGATTCTCCTAATAAAAAGTTTAAACCAATCTGATCTTCTTCCGCTTCTGAGAATTTTAAGGCCATGGCAAAAGCATCTGCGGCTTTGAGAAATTCGTTAAGAACCAAATACAACTTCCCTAGTTCTCTGTATGCCGTCAATATCATGACTTTATCACTTTTGGGTGATGAAGATAAAATGTTGATTGCCTTTATCAGTGCAGTAGTGCTTTCATTATATTGATTATTTTTCATGTATACATTCGAATGTTCTATCAGAATGTCTGCTTTTTCAATTTCACTCTGACTCCGGTCAAATGCAGATTGTAAATGTTGAGATGCTTTTTGGCTGTTCTTTTTTTGATTTTCAATTCTCGCAATTCTCCGAAAAGCGTCGGAAGTAAATTCGCTTTTGGGGTGTTCTTTGATATATCGATTCAAATGAATCAACGCTTTTTCTGTCTCGCCTGATTCTTGCAGAGCAACACCCAGCATATACGTGTATTTATCCGGATTTTTATTATCTCTTGTATGATTTTCCGCCTCCAGAAGAAGCTTGGCCGCACCTTCATAAAGATGCCCCTGAAAGTAAGATTCTCCAACCAGGGAGAAGATATTTGGATTTTCATAGGTGTCGAGGGATCGTTTATCACTTTCATACAGAGTCAGTACTTCAGGATAGTTTCCTTTTTCAATCATCCATTTAAATAAGGATTCAAAAGAATTTTGTTTCAGGAAAAGAGCTTCCTGTTTCAGCGCCCGGGGATTATCCAGAAAGAGCTCGTTAATGGTAGCAATGGATTGCTTATATTCACCGGCCTTGTTTTGGAGTTCCGCAATTCGAAGTCTGGCCAGATTTGCCATCGGGTTTTCCGGATAATCTTCGATAATGAGTTTATAAATTTTTTCCTTGTCTTCTCTTTTTTCAAGGTATTGGGCAAGCCGGATGGAGCTGATCACAAATCCATCGGATCCAGGGTATTTTTCGATCACCAATTGATACAATTTTTTCGCTTTTTCATTTTTATTTTCATCCGCTAATATATCTGCGATTCGAGTCAGTACAATATGGTTTGAATCGATTTCCGGAAAAAGATTAAACACCTTTTCCAATATTACTCTGGCCTCCTTATATTTTCCCATATGATAATAACTGTTACCGATAAATAGCAGCACTTCAAAGGAATCATACATTTTTTGTGGGTGTTCGTTGATTAAAAAATTGAGATGTTCTATGGTCTTTGAAAAATTATTCATTTTGAATAGGGTTTTTCCAAGTTCAAGACTTGCATCTGCTACCAAAGTGCTTTTCGGATATTTTGTGAGAATTTTTTCAAAATGTTCGATGGCACTTCGGTAATCATTTTTTTTCTCATCCAGAATTCCAAGTTCAAAAATAATTTCAGGCATGCCCCTGTATTGCGGATACTTGTCCAAAACAATTTTAAAATAACCTTTTGCTTCTGCAATGCTGTTTAGTTTGAGGTATAACTTTCCGAGAATTGTCATTCCATAAGGCTGATATTTTGAATCCGGAAAATAATTGACGGCTTCCTGACAGATCGAAATGGATTCCAATATGCTTTCTTCATTATCGGAATCCATTTGCTTATAGGTACAATAAGCTTTTAAAAAATGGGTGGAATCCCTGCATGTTTCGTTTGGGTTTGATTCAAGGAAGCCGGTCAACGTAGATTCGGCAGACTTCCAGTCTTCTTTTTTCACTTCTTCAAAGGCTTTTTTTAATTCCGGTTTTGTCACACAAGTTTCGGTTGATAACTCGATTAATATATCATCGACGCTGCCGCCACTGAGATCAGAAGGAGGATCAAGTCCGGCTTCCTCTTTTATCGAGGCTGGCTCCTTGATGATTTCTTTGTTGATTGAAGCGGTTTCCTCATGGATCTCCTTTGGTTTGCTCAGATCTTTTTTACTCTGGTAGATTGTTGGTTTTTCACCTGGCTTCTTTTTCAGAAGCCTTCTTTTTTTATGTTTATGTTTCTGTTTTTCAAAATGAAAATTGACAATCAGCGTATTGGACAAATCATCCCAATCCGCATTTGCTTTTATTAATTCCGGGACAGTTTTTATCACGAGCATGGTTACATTGTCCTGGAGTTTTTCCATTCGGATATTTTCAACAAAAGAGGAAGCGGAACCCCTTTTTACAATGTTATCCGCAATGCCCACATCCTTAAAAGCGATGATCATTTCATTTTTATCAACATGAATGATTTTGTAGAGTGATTTCCGGTTGAGATTAAGGTATATCCGCTGCGGGGTATTCTGAAGCCGGATTTGATTGATAACATTTTGACGAGTGGCTGCAAAACCAAGGTTGGAAAATGCAACAAGCTGCGCGATTAACAGCATTCCCTGTGTAATCGGAACCAGGAGCAGCCGGTATTGATTAAAAATTAAATACATCATAACCTTTCGATATGTAAGTAAGGAATGATCAATTCCATAAATGCATTTTACTGTATTTCGATGATTGTAAGACTCGTATCAGGATGTTGATATAGAATAATCGGTTGTGTTTTTTGGAGTAGATTTGCAAGCAGCGTGCCAACAGTATTGGCGGCCGAATAAAAATAGGGTAATTGATTTAAGGCTGTAACCAGAGGGGTTCACATCCTGAAATCATAAAAATTTTTGAATTGGTTTGAGGATAGGGTTCGGTAATGCATATGTCTACCTATAAGTAGAAGAGGGTGTGGAAATTATGAGGATGTTCTGTTAAAACAGTCAAGAATTTGGCGCCTGTTTTTTTGGCAGCATATTTACGTTAATTTTGTGGCAGGTTCATTTTTTTAATTTTTTCAACCAGCGTGGTTCGATTCATTTTTAATAATTCTGCAGCTTTTGATTTCACTCCATCTGTAGTTTTAAGTGCCTGAAGAATAAGGTGCTGCTGGTATTGTTCAACAGCATCATTAAATCCAATATCCTTTTTTAACCGAGCTGCGGATTTTTCAAATCCCTCTTGTTTTTTTTGTAAAAAGTTTTCAGGCAGATCCGATACATCGAAAACACTTTTATCCACAAGAACAGAAAGTCGTTCAATCAGATTTTCAAGCTCTCTGATATTTCCCGGCCAGTCGTACTGAATCAGTACATCCAGGGCTTCGTTTGAAAATTCCTTTTCCTTTGTCTTCCTTATTGCTTGAAACTTTTCAAGAAAGTGGTTCACTAAAAGAGGAATGTCGGACTTCCGATCACGAAGCGGAGGCATTTTGATGGGTATCACACTCAATCGATAGAAAAGATCTTCACGGAACATTCCTTCTGCAATGGAGTGATCAAGATTTTTGTTTGTAGCGGCAATAATTCTGATATTGACGGTAGTTGTTTGGGCGCTCCCAATTCGTTCAAAGCTGTGTTCTTGTAATACCCGGAGCAGTTTGACTTGTATTTCAGGACGAACATCACCAATCTCATCGAGAAAAATCGTCCCGTTATCCGCCAATTCAAAACGACCGATTCGTTCACGATGAGCCCCTGTAAACGCACCCTTTTCATGCCCGAATAGTTCACTTTCCAACAGCTCAAAGGGGATGGCTCCACAGTTAACAGTGATGAGTGGTTCTGTTCGTCGTCTGCTTTTTTTATGAACCTCTTTCGCGACGATCTCTTTTCCGGTTCCGCTTTCACCGGTTATGAGAATGGTCGCATCTTCATCGGCAACTTTATTTATGATATTCAATATGTTCAGAATTTCAGGGCTGTTCCCGATAAACACCTCAGACCTGAAATCTTTTTTACCGGCATGGGATATCATT
>CAMBQS010000261.1 GCA_945870015.1 Desulfocicer vacuolatum DSM 3385 | reverse complement strand
CAAAAGATATCGGTTGTTCGCAATATACCCTCATTCACCAAGGCCTCCAGATCTTCATCAAGGACATGTTTTTTCTTATCTGCAAGTTCCTTGAATTTTGAAAAAATAAGATTGAGTTCCTCATCAGAGAGGTCATAGCCCATCTCTTTCAGGTGTGACTTTAACGCATGCCTGCCGGAATGCTTTCCGAGAATGAGCTTATTGCTTGTGAGGCCAATGGTTTCCGGCTGCATGATTTCGTATGTCATGGGATTTTTTAACACACCATCCTGATGAATTCCTGCTTCATGTGCAAACGCATTGGCTCCTACGATTGCCTTGTTGGGTTGAACAATGATTCCGGTAATCATGCTGACCAGGCGACTGATGGGATAAATTTTTGTACTGTCAATATTGGTGGTCATTGGAAAAAAATTGGGCCTTGTCTTCAGGGCCATAACCACTTCCTCCATGGAAGTATTACCGGCTCTTTCTCCGATTCCGTTAATGGTTACTTCCGCCTGCCTGGCTCCGGCGGCGATTGCAGCCAATGTATTGGCAGTCGCAAGTCCAAGATCATTGTGGCAATGGACACTCAGTAATGCCTTGTCGATATTGGAGGTATTTTTTATTACATATTTAACAAGCTCTGCAAATTCATGGGGAATCGCATACCCAACTGTGTCCGGAAGGTTGATCGTGGTCGCACCGGCGGATATGGCAGCCTCAAAAACCTTGCATAAAAAATCCCGGTCACTTCTCGATCCGTCTTCAGCAGAGAACTCCACGCTGTCGGTCAATTTCTTTGAATAGGAAACAGCTTCAATGGTTGCCTTGATAACGGCTTCCCGCCCCATATTCAGCTTATATTTCATGTGAATATCAGAAGTAGCGATAAAGGTGTGTATCCGGGGTCTGGCTGCATGAGAGATCGCAGCCCATGCACGATCAATATCACTTTTTGAAGTGCGACAAAGTCCTGCAATTTCACAGGTTGTTATTTTTTTGGCAATCTGTGAAACCGCTTCAAAATCGCCTTCCGATGCAGCCGGAAAACCCGCTTCAATAACATCCACACCCAGTTTTTCAAGTTGAGTGGCAATCCGGAGTTTCTCTGCTGTATTCATGCTTGCTCCCGGAGACTGCTCTCCATCCCTCAATGTGGTGTCGAAGATTTTTACAATATCACTCATATTTTCTCCAAAATTTATGATCGATTTAGGTTGTGTGACAGTTTATAGTGAAAACTATCTGCAAGGGCCTGCCAACTGGCTTCAATGATATCTTCTGAAACACCGATGGTGCTCCATAAGCTGTCTTCATCCCTTGACTCAATTAATACCCTGACTTTTGCAGATGTGCCATCCCTTCCATCCATTACCCGGACTTTAAAATCAACCAGGTGCATGAGGTTAAGATCCGTGAAAAATTTACCCAATGCTTTTCGCATTGCGTTATCCAGCGCACTTACCGGGCCATTTCCCTCTGCTGCGGTAATTTCCTCCTGACCCTTTACAGATATCTTGATCATGGCATGCGATGAGCAAGGACGGTCTTTATTCTTTTCAACGGTAACCCGGAAAGAGATCAATTCAAACTGCGGAGCAAACTGATCCGTGAATTTTTGCATCAAAATCTGAAGTGATCCGTCTGCTGCTTCAAATTGATATCCTTCCATCTCCATGTTTTTAATTTCAGTTACTATTTTTCGATAATCGATTGCTTCATCCGTGAGATCGATCCCCAGCTCCTTGGCCTTGTATTCGATATTGCTTTTACCGGAAAGGTCGGATACAAGAACGCGGCGTTTGTTGCCGACCAGTTCCGGATCCATATGCTCATATGCTCTCGGGACCTTCATAATTGCATTTGCATGAATTCCTCCTTTATGCGCAAAAGAACTCTTTCCGACAAAAGGTCTGGTGCTGAGGGGAATCATGTTTGCAATCTCACTGACATATCTGGATAATTTGCGTAATTTTTTCAGATTTTCTTCAGAGATAGAGGGATAGCCCATTTTGATACAAAGAATCGGAATGATTGTTATCAGATCGGCATTGCCACACCGCTCTCCATATCCATTGATGGTTCCATGAACCACTGTTATTCCTTCCTGCACAGCGGCAATCGAATTGGCTACGGCCATGCCACAGTCATTATGCGCATGAATGCCGATTTTCAGAGGAGTACTGGATTGAGATGATTCGATCTGAAAAACTTTTCGGACATCCTTTGTGATCGCTGTTATTTCAAAGGGAAGGGTACCGCCGTTTGTATCACAGAGCGTAATGCAATCCACACCACTTTCAAATGCCGTCTTCAGGGTTTCTATGGCATAATCCCTGTTTTCCTTGTATCCGTCAAAAAAATGTTCGGCATCATATATCACCTCCCGTCTGCTTTCCTTCAGGAAAAGAATACTCTCTTTAATCATTGCGAGGTTTTCTTCCAGGGAGGTATCCATGATCTGTTCAATATGAAAATCCCATGTTTTTCCGAAGATGGTAATCGCCGGGGCATTGCTTTCCAATAATGAAAGAAGATTTTTATCCTTGGACGGAGAAATCCCCGGCTTCCGGGTGGAACCAAATGCTGTTATGCGGGATGTCTGAAACGAATCTTTTTCCGCAAGTTTGAAAAATTGCATGTCCCTTGGATTGGAACCTGGCCAGCCGCCCTCAATATAATGAATACCCAAATCATCAAGCTTGTGGGCGATTCTGATTTTTTCTTCCACTGTAAAGCTGATATTTTCTCCCTGGGTTCCGTCCCGGAGAGTTGTATCGTATATCTGGATTGAGTCCATGTGCAGCTCTTTTATTTTTAGAATAGTTTGCCGGTTCGCCCGTTATCCGGTTGAGTAGTTTTGTGGCAATAAATTTCCATATCCACTGAGTAGCAGGGAAACGGGCGAATCTGTAAATGTTATTTTTTCCGGTTTTCAGGCCGTAACGCCCTGACCGCAGCACCGGCTCTCCACATTTCAGAGTTTCTTAATACTTCCAATTCTTTGCTAAGCTTTTCCGCGTAGTCCGGAGCACTGCTTACCGAAAGAACTCTTTCCGTTTCCTTTCCGGATTTCACACGGTCATAAAGCTCATCAAATACCGGTGCAACAGCATCCCGGAATTTGGGTGACCAGTCCAGAGCACCTCTTTGGGCCGTCTGGCTGCAGTTTGAAAACATCCAATCCATTCCGTTTTCCGCCACAAGGCGGATCAGGCTCTGGGTGAGTTCTTCAACGGTTTCATTAAATGCTTCACTGGGGGAGTGCCCATTCTTTCTCAGAACATTATATTGTGCTTCCATTGTTCCGGCAAGGCATCCCATGAGAACCCCTCTCTCTCCGGTAAGATCGCTGTAAACTTCCGACTCAAAGGTAGTAGGGAAGAGGTAACCTGATCCAATTGCGATTCCAAGAGCCAGCGTTCTTTCCGTGGCACGTCCGGTAAAATCCTGATGAACAGCATAGCTTGAATTGATTCCACTGCCATCCAGAAAATTCCTTCGGACGTTCGTGCCGGAACCTTTTGGCGCAACCAGAATTACATCAATGTTTTCCGGAGGGATAACCTTTGTCTGATCTTTGTAGACAATGGAAAATCCATGAGAGAAGTAGAGAGCATCTCCTTCATTCAGGCATTTTTTAATTTCTGGCCAGACCGCTTTTTGCCCTGCATCTGATAACAGCATTTTGATGATGGTGCCTTTTTTTGCGGCTTCTTCGATCGGAAACAGCGTCTTGCCGGGAACAAAACCGTCCAATATGGCTTTTTTCCAATAGGCATCCCCCTCAATCTGGCCAATGATTACTTCAAAACCATTGTCTTTCAGGTTCAATGCCTGGGCAGGGCCTTGAACACCGTAACCCAGAACAGTAATAATTTCATTTTTCAATACCTCTCTGGCTTTTTCTAGAGAGAACTCTTCTGATGTTACGATATCTTCCTTTACTCCTCCGAAATTAATTGTCGGCATGATTGATCTCCTCTGATGTTTTTAGTAAAAAAATAACTGTTAACCCTGCAAATAAATACTATAATTCCATCATGCCGGACTTGATCCGGCATCCAGTATTTTCAATCCTTTTCTGGACACCGGCTTTCGCCGGTGTGACGGTTTTTAATCGTTTTGAAATTGGCTCTACTGCTTTGGTTCCCGTAACAAGGCAATTCTTCCGGATCGTGCAATATTTTTAATCCCCATTGGTTTTAACTGTGTGATGATCGCATCCAGTTTATCTTCGGTTCCGGTGACTTCAATCGTATAATGATCCGGTCCCATATCCACAACCTTGGCTCTGAAAATATCCACAATCCGGAGGATTTCAGCACGGTGAGTGGCTTTGGCTGTGACCTTAATTAATATCAGTTCACGCTGGATACTTCTCTCGGTGGTGAGATCGTAAACCTTGATCACATTAATTAGTTTAAACAGTTGTTTTTTAATCTGTTCAATAATTTGCGTATCTCCCAGCGTGACCATGGTAATGCGGGATACAGCCGGATCAATGGTTTCTGCGACACAAAGGCTTTCAATATTATAACCCCTCCCGCTGAACAGTCCTGCAACTCTGGATAAAACACCTGGCTGGTTATCCACCAGGATGGAAAAAATATGTTTGTTGTCAGTCATTATTCATATCCTTATTCCTGTCTTGGTTATTACACAAGAATCATGTCAGTGATAGCAGCTCCGGCAGGAACCATCGGATAGACATTTTCTTCCTGCTCAACCCGGAAATCCATGATGACGGGTCGCGGGGTTGCCAGTGCTTCCCGAATCACCGGTTCCACTTCACTTGATCGGGTCGCCCGTAACCCAACAGCTCCATAAGCTTCGGCAAGTTTGACAAAATCCGGCGCAAAACTCATATTGGTCCAGGAATAATTTTTTTTATAAAAAAGTTCCTGCCATTGTCTTACCATGCCGAGAAAACCATTATTCAAAATTGCGATTTTAACCGGCAGGTTGAATTGAACGGCAGTTGCAAACTCCTGGCTGTTCATCTGGATGCTTCCATCTCCAGCAATATCAATTACTGTTTTGGTCGGACAGGCAACCTGGGCTCCAATGGCTGCCGGCAGGCCAAACCCCATGCATCCCAATCCTCCGGAAGTGATAAAGTGATTGGGTTTGTCAAAGTGGTAATACTGCGCAGCCCACATCTGATTCTGTCCGACTTCCGTGGTGATAATCGCTTCTCCTTTTGTCAATTCATATATTTTTTCCACGACAAACTGTGGTTTGATCGATCCATTCTGGACATATTGCAGCGGGGTGGTTTCTTTCCATTTTCGGATTTTTTCCAGCCACGGTTTCCGTATTTGATCCAGATCACCCAGTTCAGCCTTGCTGACCATGTCGTTCAGATGTGCGAGTGTAATCCTGCAGTCCCCGACAACCGGAACAGCAACCGGAATGTTCTTATGGATGGATGTGG
>CAMBQS010000260.1 GCA_945870015.1 Desulfocicer vacuolatum DSM 3385 | reverse complement strand
AATCACAAACATCAGATCCCCTTGCGCCGTCCTTGTGGGCAATCCTGTTGCCGGCCCCGGACGCTGGGCATTCACTATTACAATAGGAGTTTCCGTGATCGCCGCCAGTCCAAGGCCTTCGGTCATCAAACAGAACCCGCCGCCGGATGTGGATGTCATGGCCCGCGCCCCGGCAAATGAGGCTCCGACAATCATATTGACGGCTGCGATCTCATCTTCGGCCTGTTCCACGACAATCGGAAAATCATCTGCCAGCGAAATCAGGTGTGTCATGACCCCGGTAGCCGGTGACATGGGGTAAAAAGCAGCCGCCCGGCAATCTCCTGCCAGTGCCCCCAGAGCAATGGCCCTGGAACCGTCAATCAGTGCACCTTTGGAGGATTCCATCTTCCATTCGAATTTTTTGAAAAACCGGATATCCCGGACATGATCAAACCCGAACCTTGCTGCGGAAAGATTCATCGCAAGAACATTCCCCGGCTTGCTCTCGAACCGGTCTGTCAATATTCCTTCAAGAATTTGGATGGGCGCCCCCAGCAGGCCAAGGCAGGCACCGGCAGCGACGGTGTTGGAAGCGATTTTGCCCCCTGCTTTTGCAGCAAGCTCATCAATCGGAATCGCAACCTGATTGGCAATGGGTTCGCCCTGAATATCGATCATGGCAAGCCCCTCTTTGGTTAACTCCCGATGGTAGGCATCATAGGATTTCTGATTCAGGGCCACCAGGAGATCAACCTCCGGGCTGGGTGCATAAACAGGCCGGTCGCTGATCCGGAGCTGGAAAAAACTGTATCCGCCCCGGATCCTGGATTCAAAATCGTTTATGCCCACCAGATACAGCCCGGACTTCTGACACACAAGAGACAAAAGGTCTCCCACGGTCTGGATTCCCTGACCTGCTTCCCCTGCAATTTTAACGGTTATATCGACAGCCATCCGCTTTCTCCTTTTCTATAGCCCCCGCTCAATGCTCCCATCAGTAGAAGACACTGACAAATTCCCCCCTTGAGGGGGGATTAAAGGGGGGTGTGATATGGCCTGATTTTCGTGAGTAATTTTTTATAACAAACAAGACACCCCCCCAGGCCCCCCTCAAGGGGGGAATTTATTGACTGTGCCCACATCAAGGGGGGAATTTATTGACTGTGCCCACATCAAGGGGGGAATTTCAAAGGTGCCATTGCCCACCATACGAAAATTTCAAAGGTGCCATTGCCCCCCGATACAAGAATTACATGGTACCATCAGCCACCGAAAACAAGAATTACAAAAGCTCATCCACCTTCTTTAACTGCTTTTCCGATCTTCCTGCCAAATTCAATACAGGCTTCGATTCCTTCCTGATCCGGCACATACTGAATCTTCAGGCCTGGATCGATCATCTCGAATTTCATGGCTTCCAGTTCGCTTTTGATCACTCCTACCGCTTCCCCGCTCCATCCGTAGGAGCCGAAAACCGCACCGATCTTGTTTTTGGGTTTCAATCCCTTCATATATGTCAGTAAATCACTTACCGTCGGGTATACATTATTGTTCAGTGTCGGAGAACCGATCACAACCGCCCGTGCATCCATGACCTCGGTCATCACATCGCTGCGATGGCAGTTACGCAGGTTCATGGGCCGGACTTCCACTCCCTCCAGGGAAACACCCTCGGCGATTTTTTCCGCCATCTGTTCCGTGCTGTGCCACATGGTGTCGTATACAATCAACACTTTTTTTCCGGACTTCTGTTCACTCCACTCCACATAGGCATCCAGGATTTTCTTTGGATCTTTCCGCCAGATGATCCCATGATCCGGACAGATCATGTTGAATGTCAGGCCTAAATTCTGAACCGTTTCCATCAGCTTCAATGTCTTGGCGGAATACAGCAGCAGAATATTGGCAAAATATTTTTTGGCGTGGATCATGATCGCGTCGCCGACCTGATCATCAAATTTTTCCGGCCCGGCATAATGCTGGCCAAACCCGTCGCTGGAAAACAGAATTTTGTCTTCCACAAGATAGGTGAACATGCTGTCCGGCCAATGGAGCATGCGGGTTTCCAGGAATTGCAGGGTTCTCCTGCCCAGACTCAATGTGCCGCCGTTCTCAACCGCCTGATAGTTCCACTTCTGGGAAAAATGTCTTGAAAGATTCTTTTCCCCCATCTTTGAGCAGTAGATGGGCTTGTCCTCCCCGATCCGGTGCATGACCCGTGGCAATCCGCCGGAATGATCCATCTCCGTATGATTGCTGATGACAAAATCAATTTTTTTCGGATCGACAATCCTCGATATATTCTCGATAAGCTGATCGGAAAATGGTTTTTTCACGGTATCGATCAGCGCAATTTTTTCATCCACAATTAAAAAGGCGTTGTATGTAGTCCCGTTGTGGGTGGAATATCCATGAAAATCCCGAATGTTCCAGTCAACCACTCCGACACTGTACACCCCTTTTGCAATTTCTGTCTGTTCCATTCTTTTTCCTTTTCAAGATTGACAAAACAATAAAAATCATGATTCCGATACTCCGGCAAAAAGCCGGAGTCCGGATCATATTGAACAAAGCAAGGTACGGTACAAAAAATCTTCTACTCTTCTTTTGAAAAATCATCCTTGGAAGCACCGCACACCGGACACTCCCAGTTATCCGGCAGATCATCAAATGCTGTTCCCGGAACAATGTCATTGTCAGGATCACCCTCGATCGGATCATACACATAACCACAAATATTACATACATATCTATCCATTCTTACCTCCCTGTTTTTCTGGTTTACCATGGTTAATAAAAAAGCTGTCAAACAGCTACGAGTTTTTAACAAGAATGCCAAATCCTACTACTATTCCCCCCTTGAGGGGGGCAAAGGGGGGTGTCTGCTGCTTACTATGAAAAAAAAATTGAAAAAGAAACATTATATTACACCCCCCTTAATCCCCCCTCAAGGGGGGAATATCAGTTGGTTATCCCTTCAAGGGGGGAATATGTCTAAGTTCTTCCCTAATGGGGGAATAAGCAACTTCACCCAAAATCATCGAATGCAATCATATCCGGTTCCACGCCCAGAGTGTCCAGCATCTTCATTACCGAACTGATCATCATGGGCGGACCGCACAAATAATATTCAATTTCCGTAGGATCCGGATGATCCCGAAGATAGGAATCAAACAGACACTGATGAATATATCCGGTCAATCCGGTCCAGTTATCCTCCGGTTGTGGCTGTGACAAGGCCACATGATAGGTAAAATTGTCAAACTTCCGATCAAGCGCCTGAAACTCATCATTGTAAAACATCTCCTGCCTGGATCTTGCCCCGTACCAGAAGGTCATCTTCCGGGTGGTCTGAACCGTATTCAACTGATGAAGAATATGACACCGCATGGGCGCCATTCCGGCACCGCCGCCGATAAAGCACATCTCCCGGCTGGTATCCTTTACAAAGAAATCACCATACGGGCCACTCAGGGTAACCTTGTCGCCGGGTTTGAGACTGAACGTATAGGATGACCCGACACCGGGTGGGGCATCCGGATGATCCTCAGGCGGAGTCGCCAGCCTGATGGTGAATTTCAACAGCCCTTTTTCATAGGGCGGACTGGCCAGGGAATAAGCCCGGTTCACCGTCTCTTCGGAGGAAGATTGAAGTTTCCGGAGATCAAACTTTTCCCATGCTGCATTGAACCGGTCTTCCACATTGAATTCCGTGAATTTCACCTCATACTCGGGAATATCGATCTGCATATAGGCACCGGCCTTGAATTCCAGTTCCTGCCCCGGATCCAGAGACAGATCCAGTTCTTTGATAAAAGTTGCCACATTGCTGTTGGATATAACGGTTGCATTGTATCTCTGGATGCTGAAAATTTCCGGGGGAATCCGGATCTCCATATCCTGCCGGACCTTGATCTGGCAGGCAAGACGGATATTTTCCTTCTTCTCCTTCCGGGACAGGTGGGGCAGTTCTGTCGGCAGGATATCCCCTCCTCCCTTATCCACCCTGCACCGGCATTGACCGCAGGACCCTCCGCCGCCGCAGGCTGAAGGCAGAAATATGCTGTTGTTCACCAGGGAAGCCAGAAGGGTCGATCCGGATGAAACCGTGACACTCTTTTCCGTATCCCCGTTGATTACAATCCGGCAGTCCCCTCTGGTAACGATCCTGGCTTCGATAAAAAGAAGAATCGTCACCAGGATAAAGACCACTCCGGTAAAAACCGTTATACCCACCAGGTAGATCATTATAATGTGATTCCTGAAAACAGCATGAATGCCATGGCCATGAGTCCGGTAACAATCATGGTGATTCCGTAGCCTTCAAGCCCCTTAGGTGTATTCGCATACCGCAGTCTGATGCGGATGGCTGCCATGGATACAATGGCCAGCATCCAGCCCACACCGGAACCGAATCCATACACCGTGGACTCAACAAAATTATAGTCCCGTTCCACCATGAACAGGGCTGCGCCAAGGATTGCACAATTCACGGCAATCAGGGGAAGAAATACACCCAAGGCCGCATATAATGCACTGGAAAAGCGGTCGATCAGCATCTCGATCACCTGTACCATGGTTGCAATAACCACGATGAATGTGATCAGCTTGAGATAGCTCAGATCCATATCCGGCAGTCCCGCCCATGAAAGCGCTCCCGGAGCCAGCAGATAGTGATAGATCAGCCAGTTTACAGGGGTTGTCACGGTAAGGACAAAAACCACTGCAAATCCAAGACCGATGGCTGTATCAATATTTTTTGAAACTGCGACAAAGGAACACATGCCGAGAAAATAGGCCAGCAATATGTTTCCCACAAAGACCGAGTTTACAAAAATATTGATCAGATCATTCATAAAAAAACTCCTGCACATGAAACCTTCGATGACACACCATCATCCAATCAATCCCTGACGATCGATTTCTGAAGCCAGACCAGAAGACCGATGATGATGAAGGCTGCCGGCGCGAGCAGCATAAAACCCGTATCCTCATATCCGGCAGCATACAGGGATTCGGGAATCACCTTGAATCCAAACAGTTTGCCGGACCCCAGCAGCTCCCGGATAAAAGCAACGGTTACCAGAACCGACCCATACCCGGCACCGTTTCCCAGACCATCTACAAAAGCAAGATGCGGGGGATTGGAAAGAGCAAAAGCCTCTGCCCGGCCCATCACGATGCAGTTGGTGATGATCAGTCCGACAAACACGGAAAGCTGTTTGCTGATATCATAAAAAAAGGCCCGCAGGAATTCATCCGCCACAATGACCAGGGTGGCGATAATGGCCAGTTCCGCCAGAATGCGGATATTCCGGGGGATATGATTCCGCAGCAGCGAAACCGTCATGCTGGAAAAAGCAACCACCAGGGCCAGAGACAGAGACATGACCACGGCGGTCTTTAACTGAACCGTGACTGCCAGGGAAGAGCAGATCCCCAGCAT
>CAMBQS010000259.1 GCA_945870015.1 Desulfocicer vacuolatum DSM 3385 | reverse complement strand
AGATTCTGCCTGGTTCAACTGGGCGTCCACCTGCCGCGCATCCAGGAGAACAAGAGTATCTCCCAGCTTGATCCTGTCGCCTTCTTTAACCTCAACTGCGGTAACCGTTCCCATGAGCTTGCTGGAAATGGTTGCGGAAACCTGGGCCTTGACGCTTCCGACAGCTTCGTACAGGATCGGATAGGAGCTGGATTTCACTGTCATGGCGGTTGCGGAAACAGCCGGACCTTTTTCAGGGATAGTATTGCCGGGCTCGATTTTGTCACCGCAACCCATAAACGGCAAGCTGATCAAAAAGAGGGGTATCACCAGATAATAAGGCGTTCGCATGGGTAAATTCCTTTGATTGGATATGGAAAAAAAGGTGAAAAACGATATCCTTTCTTTTACCGATAAAATACATCTCTGTCAATATGAATGCCAGAGTGGGAATTAGTGAATGCAATCTCCCCACGGAATTTTTCCCCGGATCCATATCGTGTGTTCAACCAGCCCCTGTAGCTTATGACAGATTTTTATCTGTGCTGTTCAGAGTACAAAGTTCAGCGTGTTTTTTGATTCGGTTACACCACCTGCTGTGTGGTTTGTTCCTCATATCTTGCGAATATTTTGGCAAGCCATTTGACTGCCGGTGCGGCCGGCTTGAGAAATGACTTTGTTGCACCGGAAGGGCAAATTTTTACACAGCTATAACAAAAGGTGCAGTCTTTCCCGTGAACCGCCGTTTGTTCGAGCGTAATGTTGTTTGCCGGGCAATTCTTTACACACAGACCGCACCCAGTGCATTTTTCTCCCTTTACCTTGATGCCGGGCATGGCCCAGGTGAGATTTTTCATTTTGTGGATGTGGTCATCGATAAAATTCAGGAGAAAGGGTTTGTCCTTGAACGCAATGGGGCTGTATCTTTGCCTGTTTTTATTCATCAGCCGGATGGAAATCTGTTTTCCGAATTCCCGTATCGCCGTCAGATCGGTTTCATCCGGATGACCTTCATAAAAGGGTTTTTTCTCCTGAAAGGTCAGACAATGCACGGTCAGCACCTTTATGCCGCCGATCAGACTGTATTTTTTTTCATATAGAATTTTCGCAAGGTCAAATTGAATCACTCCACTATACACACCCCCGAAGGTGGAAAGAATGGCTGCGGCCTGATCGCATGTGGCATCGGGGATGTTTTTTACAAAATCCGTAAACAAAGGCGGCGCATGGTGAAAATAGGTTGGCGAACAAAAAATAATCAATGGATAGGAAGGTATCATGGTGTTCAGTTTTTCCATATCGCCTTTGTCTTTAAATTCGCTGAGATTGTATACGTCCGTTGGAACCCCGTTTTCCATAAGAGATGCGCAAAGCGCTTCGGTTGCCTTCCGGGTCGTGCCATGAAGGGAAAGATAAATAATCAGCGCCGATCTCTTTTTTTCCGTTTCTGTCATGGTTTGAATCCTTAAAAGTTTTACTCGTAAGTATTTGGGTTAAAAAGGACAAGAATTTGCTTTCCTTATTAAATGGACATATGTGAAAGATGCTTGTGTGTCAACTGTGTTGTTTTTTGTAACTCGTAGAATGTTATTTGAAAAAAACTTTAATTCGGATATAAAAATTAAAAATTAGTTGACTCCGATAGAATAATATTATAATTAGGATTCATTCCTAATTGATTTTTTATATCATTTATAAAAAGGCCGGGTAATCCATGGCTGATTCAGATGAACGGTTTGATTCCATAGTTAAAAAGCTGAAGGAAAATAACCATAAGCTCACACCCCAGCGATTGGCAGTGGTAAAAATACTGGCTACGAGTCAGGGGCATCCCAATGTGGAAAATATATATGAGCAGATCCGGAAGGATTTTCCGACCATGAGTCTTGCAACAGTATACCGGAATGTGATGCTGCTGAAATCACTGGGTGAAATTCTGGAGCTCGGGTTTCCGGACGGCAGCAACCGGTATGACGGGAACAAGCCATATCCTCATCCGCATGTAATCTGTGTGAAATGTAAAAAGATCATCGATCCGGATCTGGATTCATTAAAGGACATGACCGATGAAGTTGCAGCGGAAACCGGATTTACAATATTGATGCACCGGCTGGATTTTTTTGGCATCTGTCAGAATTGTTCAGGTAAAGAATAGCATATTTTTTTTGCTTTATAATTGATAACTATTATTATATAGTTAATTATATCTTTTAATACATACTATTTTTTAATGTGTAATTCTTGAGTTATTTTTGGAATATTGTTATACGGGCAGCAGTACGGAAGGTCTCATCTGTTCTTCGCATGCGAAATGATTGTCTGGCATCTGCCTGCTCAAAGATTCTATTTTGTTTTTTGGTAATATTCATTGTCAACGGCTGCTGATTTTGATTTGTCCGGCCTGTCGTTGATCATAATGACATTTCAGTTTCCGTAAAACCAAGAATTCATGAACTGAAACCGAATGTAAAGAAAAGGAGGAAGACCATGAAAGATGAAAAAAAGCTGACCAATAATGCCGGCGCACCTGTTGTTGATAACCAGAATGTAATGACTGCCGGACCTCGGGGACCGCAATTGCTCCAGGATGTCTGGTTCCTGGAAAAGCTTGCCCATTTCGACCGGGAAGTGATTCCGGAACGGCGCATGCATGCAAAAGGGTCGGGAGCCTACGGCAACTTTACCGTTACCCATGACATCACCAAATACACCAAGGCCAACATATTTTCCAAGATCGGCAAAAAGACGGATCTCTTCATCCGTTTCTCTACAGTGGCCGGAGAGCGGGGAGCAGCCGACGCGGAACGCGACATCCGGGGGTTTGCAATCAAGTTTTACACGGAACAGGGAAACTGGGATCTGGTGGGCAACAATACCCCGGTATTTTTCCTGCGTGACCCCCTCAAGTTCCCGGATCTCAACCATGCGGTCAAACGGGACCCCCGCACCAACCTTCGCAGCGCCCAAAATAATTGGGATTTCTGGACATCGCTGCCTGAAGCGCTGCACCAAATTACCATCGTCATGAGCGACCGGGGTATTCCTGCTTCCTACCGTCATATGCACGGTTTCGGCAGCCATACCTTCAGCCTCATCAATGCCAAGAATGAACGCTACTGGGTCAAGTTTCATCTCCATACCCAGCAGGGCATTAAAAACCTGACAGATGAGGAGGCGGAAGCGATCGTCGGTAAATGCCGGGAGAGCCACCAGCGGGATCTTTATGACAGCATCGAGAAAGGTGATTTTCCGAAGTGGACCCTGTTTGTCCAGGTCATGCCGGAAAAAGACGCGGCAAAATGTCCCTACCATCCATTTGATCTGACCAAGGTCTGGTTCCACGGTGATTATCCGTTGATTGAGGTGGGTGTGCTGGAGCTTAACCGCAATCCGGAAAACTATTTTGCCGAGGTGGAGCAGGCCGCTTTCAATCCAGCCAATATTGTTCCCGGTATTGGATTTTCGCCGGACAAGATGCTCCAGGGACGGCTGTTTTCCTACGGTGATGCCCAGCGCTACCGCCTTGGCGTAAACCATCATCTGATTCCGGTCAATAAAGCGCGTTGTCCGTTCCACAGTTATCACCGCGATGGCGCAATGCGGGTGGATGGCAATTATGGCAGTATCCTTGGTTATGAACCCAACAGTTATGGCCAGTGGCAACAGCAGCCGGAATTTGCCGAACCGCCTTTGAGCCTGGAAGGGGCAGCCGATCACTGGGATCATCGTGCAGACGAAGATTATTTTTCCCAGCCCGGGAAACTGTTCCGTCTGATGACTCCTGCCCAGCAGAAGCTCCTTTTTGCCAACACTGCACGGGCCATGGGCGATGCGCCAAAGGAAATAAAGATCCGTCATATCGGCAACTGTATGAAGGCTGATCCGGCATATGGCAAAGGGGTAGCGGATGCGCTCGGTATTCCACTCAGTGAACTGCCAAAATAAACGCGGATAGATTCATGCGCATGATTTTCCTGAACAGAGATCATCCGCCTGTTTTTCATCAAATCATAAGGCCGTTCCATATCCGCATGGAGCGGCCTTTATTTCGAGCTATTTATTTGGTGCCATAGCTTCTTGACAACTTCATCCCTTAAAAGGATAGAAGGATCAAACGCTTTTCAGTACGGAAAAGAAGTGGGAGGTAGTGCCGCCTAACACAAACAGATGCCAGACAGCATGATGGTACGGGAGTTTTTTCCATGCGTAAAATATGACGCCTGCTGTATAGAAGAGGCCGCCTGCAATCAAAAGCGAGAAGCTGATAAGTGGAAGGATTTGAAATAACCCCTGCATGGCAATCACACAAAGCCATCCCATCATAAGGTAGAGGCCGGTGGACAGCCTTTTGACCTTCTGCAGGTAAAACACTTTGATCACAATACCGATTACGGCCAATGACCATATCACTGCCAGAAGGCTCCAGCCCAGCGTATTTCTCAGATGAACAATCAGAAATGGAGTATAGGTTCCGGCGATCAGAAGAAAAATTGCGGAATGGTCCAGTTTTTTCAAACCAGCCTTGAGCAGAGGATTTGAGATGCTGTGGTACAGTGTCGAAGCAGCGTACAGCATGATCATGGTAATGCCAAAGATGGAAAAACTGACCATCTGTCGCACATCGTCATGAAACGAGGCTGTGATGATCAGAATTACAAGTCCGGCAATACTGAAAAGTACACCGATTCCATGGGTGATTCCGTTGGCCAGCTCTTCACCAGGAGTATATTGATTGAAAGATTTATTTTTGTCTTCGGTCATTTGTTACTCTTACATTTCATGGGTTAAAAAAAGCGCTTCCTTTAAAAACAGCAGATTATTGTCTAATATGGTTTATCTTGAAGCACCAGTGATAATTTGATTTTTACAAATATTTTACGCTGCCGGTCACGAGTTTGTTTTATAGATAAAAGGGAAATGGAAAACAGGCAGGGTGACCTGCCTGTTGTTCTCATCAAATCATGATTCCGTTACAAACCAAGGAAGAAGCAGGGGCCGGGAAACAGTTATGGCTGAATAATGATGTTCGGATACAAGCCCTTGAGATCTCCCTTTGGGTACGGCTGGATGGTGTTGAAGGAGATATTCTGATTCTGTTGCGCATGCCCCTTGTTTTTTTTCCCATCAAAAAAAGCACCATTGGCTTCCAGAATATGTTGAATCCGGTGTTGAAATGCGGATATAAATTCGGCGCCGCTGCCTTCAAAAAACAGATTTCCTTTTGAGAACTGATTTTCAATTTTTGAAAAAGTATGGATGGGAAGGCTGTTAATTTCCAGTTCATTTTCATCCCGAATCAGCCCCCAGACCAGATATCCGGGTGGTATGGACAATGGCTTTCGGATATCAATGATGGTATGGGGCATGACAATGCTTTCCTTGCCGATGGTCAGACGGCTGTTCGGCCGCCCTCTCAGGAAGCTGTTAAATCCGACAAACACATTCTGGCCCATATCCGCTTCGATGATTT
>CAMBQS010000258.1 GCA_945870015.1 Desulfocicer vacuolatum DSM 3385 | reverse complement strand
GTTGTTCCTCTTTTCCTCGGTCATAATATGACAGCCGGCGGTGTCACCTTCACTCTGACCACCATGATGATCCGGGGAGTGATCATCCCTTTGTGTATTTACCTGGTTATCAAAAAAGTGGCTATCAGCCGTGAGGTGGAACCGATTATCGGATATCACGCTTCTTTGCTGGCAGGGCTTGTGCTGATTGTGGCGGCAACCTTTGTGAGTCATAAATTTAATGTGCCATCCATTGAGAAATATCCCTTATTGCTGCCCACGGCCATTACCCTTTTGGTCACCGGCATCTTTTTACTGATGACCCGGCGGAATGCCATTGCCATGGTTCTTGGTTATATCATGATGGAGAATGGTATCTATCTGGTGGGAACTACCTTTTCGATCCGGGCCCATCATATTGTTGAATTCGGAATTCTGCTCGATATCCTGGCCGGGGTCATGATCATGGCCATTATCCTTCAGAATATCAAACAGACATTTGATAACGTGGATACTGCACATCTGAGAAATTTAAAGGAATAGGTGGTTTGTTCATGGTTGAAATCATAATTTTAGCGCCGTTTCTGACCGGTATCATCGCATTTTTTTTAAAACCTGCGGCAGGACGGCCATTATTGGTCATAACCGGTGTCTTTCATCTGGTGCTGTCTGTTCTATTATGGATCAGGCGGCCGGAACCGGTATTTAATGAATATTTTGCAGTGACACCGGAAGGCATGTTGTCTTTACTGGTGATATCCCTGCTGTTCTTTTTGATTTCGATCTATACAACCGGCTATCTTGAGGAATCAAAATTCCAATCCGAGAAGATTTTTACCGGGTCCATGCTGTTGTTTCTGTCCACCATGACCATGGTTACCTTGTCCGATCATATCATGGTGATGTGGATTGCCATCGAAGCCACGACCCTGGCCAGTGCGCCGCTGATTTATACACACCGGTCAGAGGCATCCCTTGAAGCCACCTGGAAATATGTGCTGATCTGTTCGGTCGGAATCGCCCTTGCGCTGCTGGGGTCGGTGCTGATCACCGTGGCTATGGATATCGGTCAAGTGGATACGGATGTCTCTTTTTCCGCGCTGACCAATGCAGCCGGACAGCTTGATCCCATGTGGCTCAAGGCCGGTTTTGTTTTTATTCTCGTGGGGTATGGAACAAAGATGGGCCTTGCGCCCATGCACACATGGCTTCCCGATGCCCACAGCGAGGCCCCCAGTCCGGCATCCGCCCTTTTGTCCGGGGTACTGCTCAACTGTGCTTACCTCGGGATATTCAAGACCAACAAGATTATGTGCGCTGCCGGTCTTGGTTCGTTTTCCGGAACCATACTGATGGTATTTGGTATCACTTCCATTCTGGCTGCCGCAACCTTTATTCTCAGACAGACGGAATACAAACGGATGCTGGCCTATTCCAGCATCGAGAACATGGGGATCATTGCCTTTGGAACCGGCATCGGGGGATTGGGCGCCTATGGAGCTATGATCTGCCTGATCCACCACAGCCTGATCAAATCCTCTCTGTTTTTAACTTCCGGAAATATCCTTCTGGGTTACGGTACCCGTCTGATTGATAAAACCGGGGGGCTGGTCAAGGTAATGCCCAGAACCTTTGTGGCATTTTTCGGGGGATTTGCAGGCATCTCCGGATTTCCTCCTTTTGGAATTTTTATCGGCGAACTTCTGATCATCATCGCGGCTTTCCGAAGTGCCTATTATGTAAGTGCGGGTATTTTTATCCTGAGCCTGTGTATCATTTTTGCCGGGCTTGCCAATCATGTTATGAAAATATCGTTTCATGACACAAATGCAACCGCCCAGATGAAAGAAAAGATGACCATGATCTGGCCCCAGTATATACTGCTTTTGACTTCTCTGGTTTTGTGTGTCTGGATTCCGGACACCTTATACCAGACCATTCATAATGCAGTAAATTCCGTGAATGGGGGATTTTAATGAAAAAAGGGTTTTTACAAATCAAAAACAATGAAGCAGTGGAAAGAGCCGGTATCCCGGATCTGACTTTTGATGATTTCAGACAGGAAGCCATGGGAATTGTGAAAAATCATGGCAAGGTTGTCCATTATTTTGCTTTCCATGAGAACGATACCGTCAAGCTGCTGGCTGTTCTCCGCACCGATCAATTGTATGCCGTTCGCTCTGATCAACTGTTCGTGGCCATGTGTAATGCGCCGGAAGCGTATCCTTCCATGACTACGGAGTGCGAACCCTTTCATATGTTCGAGCGGGAGATTGCTGAACAATACGGCATCCGGCCCGAAGGACATCCCTGGTTGAAAATGGTGCGGTATCACCCCAATCTTACGGGCAGGCTGGATATATTCGGCAATGACTACACAAAAGATATCCCCGGCAACTATGACTACTACTCGGTTGCAGGAGAAGAGATTCACGAGGTAGCTGTCGGGCCGGTGCATGCCGGGGTTATCGAACCCGGGCATTTCCGGTTTAATTGTATCGGAGAACGGGTGTTGAACCTGGAGATTCAACTGGGATATCAGCATCGGGGAGTTGAGAACCTGTTGCAGACTGCGGATGTCAAACGGTTGCCCATACTGGCTGAAAATATTGCCGGAGACACCACCATCGGCCATAGCCTGTGTATGGCCCAGGCTATGGAGGCGCTTGCCAATATTGAGACGGATCAAGAGGCACGGATCATCCGGACGATCGCACTGGAGCTGGAAAGGCTTGCCAATCATACCGGCGATCTGGGCGCATTGAGCGGAGATGTGGCTTTCCTGCCGCCGGCCAATTATTGCGGAAGGATGCGGGGAGACTTTCTGAATCTTTCCCTGCTGATCTGTGGAAACCGGTTTGGCAAGGGCTTGGTGCGGCCGGGCGGGGTTTGTTTTTCCATTACCGAAGATGTCCTGAAAACGCTGATCCAGCGCCTTGATGAGCTGAAAACCCAGATGACGCACGTCATTGATCTTTTATTGATTGTCACGCCCAGTGTCCGATCCCGTTTTGAAGAGTGCGGGAAGGTCAGCCGTCCGGATGCGGAAAAACTGGGTCTGGTGGGACCGGCCGCCCGTGCCAGCGGTATTCCATATGATGTCCGGCGTGTCTTTCCCACCGAACATTACGGGAAACTGAAAATTCTGGAAAACGCCAAGTCCACCGGGGATGTGTATGCACGGGCAAAAGTCAGAGCAGACGAGGTGTTGCAGTCCATTGAGATCATTCAATCCCTGCTGACCGGAACGATTGAAACCAGAGAAATTTCAACAACGGCGCTCACCCTGAAGCCTTCTGCTTTTGTGGTATCGCTGAACGAAGCATGGCGTGGAGAAGTGTCCCACTGCCTGCTGACCGATGCCAATGGCGGGATTCTTCGTTACAAGGTCAAGGACCCCTCATTCCATAACTGGAATGGCCTGTCCATGTCCCTGCGGGATACGGGGATTTCGGATTTTCCTCTGAACAACAAAAGTTTCAATCTGTCCTATTGCGGGTTTGATCTCTAAACATATTTTGATGGAACGATAAACCACTATGCTGAAGACATTATATAACCGATGGGAGCAGGGATACCGTACCAATCAATATCCCAAAGAAAAAATCCAGTTGTTTGCGCGTTATCGCGGATTGCCGGAAATTCATCCGGACGCGCCAAAAGACCTGATTGAAAAATGTGCTTCCGCATGTCCCCAGGATGCCATTGATGCGGCTGGAAAAACCATAGACATGGGGCGCTGCATTTTCTGCGGAACCTGTGAACGTCTGTCCAAAGGGGAGTTTGTTTCCTTTACCAACAACTTTGAAATATCTGTTTCCGAAAAAAAACACCTGATAACCGATGGAACCTTGCCTTCCCTTGCCGATCATTCCAGACAGCACTTTAAAAAGCTGTTCGGCCGTTCCCTTCAACTTCGTCAGGTATCGGCTGCAGGATGCAATGCCTGTGAAGCGGATCTGAACGTGCTGGCCACCCCGTTCTTTGATCTGGGCCGGTTCGGCATCAACTTTGTGGCCTCCCCCCGCCATGCAGACGCCATTGTGGTGACCGGCCCCATCTCCCGGAACATGAAGACAGCACTTCTTCAGACCTATGAAGCCACTCCTTCTCCCAAAGTCGTCATTGCGGTTGGAAGCTGCACCATAACCGGCGGCCCTTTCCGGGGAAGCAATGAGATTACGGAAGGATTGGACAAACTGCTGCCCGTGGATCTTTTTATCCCCGGGTGTCCGCCCCATCCCATGACCAATCTGCATGCTTTGCTGAGTTTTTTTAAATAGGTTTGGGATTCAGCATCATCTATGGAATCCAGGTTCGAATGGTATTGATGAATTTCTGAAAGGAGGGATCAATACAATTTTTGTAATCGGCCTGTCTTGCTATTGTTACATAAAGAGAGGGAGAACGGGGTATATCCTGGAATTTTAATGCAGAGTAGAAAGCCTCCTTGGGTCTGACCGGTTTTGAGTTTATGAAAGAAAATCCTTTTGTTTTGATCCATTGATAGACATCTTCCTGATGTTCCCAATCCATAACCTGATGAAGATGAACTTTATTGACCCATAACCAGGATTCCAGTTCAGGTTCAAAAAGTATACAGGCATTTCTATCTTGCCAGCCATTATTGTCAAGCTCTTTTTCGATTTGTAATTCCAAATCAAGCTTTGCTTTTTTTTCTTTACCGCTTCCTTCGTGGTCAAAAAGCACCAGCAGAAAACGATAGTCTTTGATATAAGGACGAACATATTCCACGGACTGATTGGCAACACCGGGATCGCGTCTTGGATGGGCAATGACATCAAAGTCGAACTCTCTGATCTTTTCAGATTTTGCCAACCTGTCCATGAGAGTTTTCAGCATCAGTTCGGCTCTTTTGTCTGCAGTTAAAACCAGGATGTCCTTCATCCGAGTATTCCTCCTGCAAACAGGTCACTCAGATTGATCGTCCCCTTCCAGTTTTTCAATTTTGGGTGATCCGAACCACTCACAATATCCGTAACTCCTTCTCTTGTCTTTGCAAAGCACAAAACATCACGTGGTTGTACCATGCTTAAAATGATGGGAGAGTGGGAGGCTAAGAGTATCTGTGATCCATATACTGAGGAAAGTGATTGATATATGGTATCAATCGCTTTTGGATGAATTCCGTTCTCAGGTTCTTCAATCAAAAAAATGCTTCTAAGATCCGGAAGGTAGGCGATGATTGTCAAAGCAAAGAGTCGGAGAGTTCCATCAGAAACCAGCCAGCTCGGGATTTTTCCTCCATTTGAATAGTGAACCCGGATATATTTATGCCGATCTTCGGGCCTTTCAATTATTTCAATGTCCGTAATATCCGGGAGGGCGGTTTTCAGATGAGCCAGCCACCTTTCAAATCGTTTGGGGACTTTTTTAAGATCATCAATAACCCAGGGAAGGTTGGAACCGTCAGGCTTAAAACGTCGACTTTGACCCGGAGGGCTTGGCATACGAATTTTCAG